>NZ_CAXSVC010000005.1:0-296326 GCF_964240755.1 Bacteroides sp. HPS0048
TCCGTTGCCCGTTCTCATGCGAGTTTTCTACAAAGCGTTGATAATCAAATAAGATACTTCAGATTACAACAAATATATCTAATAAGTAATCCTTTATTAGGATAAAATAAACCAAATATTAAAACTAAGCTATACTGTACTACCCCTTGAAAAACACGACTTATAGATTGCTTTTTATATTCAAGTTTAGCAATTGTTAATTGACTATAAATTTGATAAGTTGAAGTAAAGAAAATGCCACTGAACAATAAAAACACTGATATATCAGTAGATACCCAACAAAATACCACAACAGATGATATTAAAGATATTATCAATGAAACAGTGATTGAAGAAATAAGAAAATATTCTATATATTCCTTTTTTATAAAATATGCAAATTCTAATCTCAAAGAGGCGAAAACAGGTATTAATGAAGTCAGTGATGTAAAATAGCCAAATAATCCAAAGTTTTCAATAGTATATACTCTCGACAATATAGGAGATAGAATCAATGCAAGTATTTGTACTGAAATTCCTGCAATTGACATTTGATTGAAAGCCTTAAATATTCTATTATCAAATATTTTATTTTGCATCTAAAATTTTCTTTTCTTTAACACAACAACAGGTGTACCAACATTTATTGTATACTCTAAACATTTCATGTCCTTAACAAATGCCCCCGCTCCAATTATACATCCATTTTCTATAAGCACATTCCCAAGTATTAAAGATGATTTTCCAATCCAGACATCATTCCTTATTTCAATCTTTCCAGTTTTTAGTCCTTGAACATTAATTTTCTTATCTATAGCATACAAATGCTCAGAATCTCTTATAGAGCAATACTCTGCAATTAAGACATCCTCTCCTATAAAAATATTATTATTAGCAGCTAATACTACTCCAAGAGTTAATCTAGTAGAGCTACCTATATTTAAAGAAGCATAAGATGGTACATCTATATATGAATATGGCCCTATATAAACATTCTTTCCTAATATAATATTCTGATGTGGTGGGTATTTCCAAATAACCCCTTTCCCTATACGAGGGATATTCCTACACTTACCCCCACAAAGATTTATTATAATAAAAAGTTTAACACCACGTAGATAGTCAAAAAAACGATAAAAGGACTTTAGGATAAAAAAAACAATCATAAACTATTTATTATCCGTTTACACGCCAATCCATCTCCATACGGATTTACAGCCTTACTCATCTTATCATAATATTCTCTATCATCCAGTAAAGCAGAAACTTCATTTACAATCTTATCATAATCCGTACCCACCAGTTTTACAGTTCCCGCTTCTAAAGCTTCCGGACGCTCCGTAGTATCACGCATAACCAAAACAGGTTTACCAAGTCCTGGCGCTTCTTCCTGAATACCACCACTATCGGTAAGAACAATGGTAGATTTCTCCATCAAATAAACAAACGAAAGATATTCCAATGGCTCTATAAAGAACATATTATCCAAATCGGATAAGTCTTCACCAAATACTTCGTGAATGGGCTTACGAACATTTGGATTCAAATGCATCGGATAAACAAAATCAACATTCGGATACTTCTCAGTCAAGGCCTTTATTGCTCTGCACATTGAAATAAAACCTTCGCCAAAATTCTCTCGTCGATGTCCGGTAATGAGAACTAACTTTCGAGTACCATTCAAACGATTTACGTCATAACCGGATTCACGAAGTAGGGTCTCCAACTCCTCTCCTAACTGCTTATCCGATTTTATCTTATCTACCACCATATAAAGAGCATCAATCACAGTATTGCCTGTCACGGTAATAGCTTCTTCATTTATCCCTTCATCCAATAAATTTTGTTTACTTAATGCAGTTGGAGAAAAATGGTAAGTAGCAATACGGCCGGTTATCAAACGATTCATTTCTTCGGGCCAGGGGCTATAGATATCATGGGTACGAAGCCCGGCCTCTACATGGCCAACAGGAATTTGCTGATAAAAAGCAGCTAAAGCTGAAGCAGTGGATGTAGTGGTATCACCATGTACTAAGACAACATCCGGATTTGCTTCTTTTAAGACGTCACGCATACCTAAAAGTACTCGGGAGGTGACATCATAAAGATCTTGCCCCTGTTTCATGATATTCAAATCATAGTCCGGCTTAATGTCGAAAAGATGAAGTACCTGATCAAGCATTTCACGATGCTGGCCTGTTACACATACAATAGTTTGGAATGTCTCCGGATACTTCTGGAACTCCTTCACTAATGGAGCCATCTTTATAGCTTCGGGACGAGTCCCGAAGACTAACATTATTTTTTTCATAATAATATATACTTATTTTTTATAGATCCCACAAAAATCAAGTATCACTTTTGTGTCATCATAAGGCAAAGCTTTAAATACAGAATGAGCTACCAAGAATACAACAATATCCGCCTGCTTATAAGCTTCTTTATAATCAGTAAGTTTAAACACTTTATGCTCTGTCACATTCGGTTCAACTACCAATATATCTGCATTATTGCAACTTTGCATCACCTTTGTTGTGATGTATTTTGCCGGTGCTTCACGTAAATCATCAATATCCGGTTTGAAAGCTAATCCCATCATGGCGACAACAGGTTTGCGATGGCGCTCTAACTCAAATTTCAACATGGCGTTTTCTACTTTCTCTGCGCACCAAAAAGATTTATAGTTATTGATCTCACGGGCTTTTGATATTATCTGAGATTCTATCGGAAAATCGGCTGTTATAAAATAAGGATCCACAGCAATGCAATGTCCTCCTACTCCACAACCCGGCTGGAGAATGTTTACACGCGGATGTTTATTGGCTAAGCTGATCAATTCCCAGACATTAATACCTGCTTTATCACAAATGAGAGATAATTCATTTGCAAATGCTATCTGTACATCTCGCGAGGAATTCTCTGTCAGTTTACACATCTCGGCTGTTTTACAATTAGTTCGATGTAGCGTACCTTGTACAAATTGGCTGTAAAACTCAATTGCTTTATCTGTAGATGCTTCATCCATACCACCAATCACACGATCGTTGTGTACCAACTCATGTATTACATTTCCCGGTAATACACGTTCCGGACAGTACGCTATAAATATTTTGCCTTCCAATTCTGGACGAAGGCTAAATATTAAATGAACCATTTTATCTGTTGTGCCTACCGGTGAAGTAGATTCGATAACATATAAGTCACCTTCCTTCAACAAAGGTATTACTGCACGGGTTGCGGATTCCACATACGAAATATCCGGTTCGTGATTACCCTTAAAGGGAGTGGGTACTACCATAAAATAGGCGTCACTGATTTCAGGAGTAGTAGAAGCTTTTAACTGCTTGGCAGAAACAACTTCCTGAAGAAGTTCCTGCATACCCGGTTCAATGATATGTAATTGCCCCTGATTGGTCATCTCAACAACTTTCGGATTAATATCAACACCGGTAACTTGAATACCGTGTTTAGCTGCTATAATAGCAGTAGGAAGGCCAATGTAGCCTAAGCCCATAAAACAAGCTTTCATTTGAGTATCTATTTTAAGTAAGTATCTTGTAGGGTTGACCTATAATATATAGATATACCATAAACTTTTATACAGGTCAGTTATCATATAGGTAAAAGTCAATTTGTAACGAATTAAGAAATACCAAACAATGATTTCTTAAAAAAAGTGCTATTTCTATATCGAGAAATATAGATACATTTATAACTTTATATAAAACGTTAGTTATCAAACAATTACACTTAGCACTTTTTTCTCTACGAGGAACGATAAAAAACTCTACGAGAAACACCCCGATTCTCTACGAGAAAAAGGATTATCCTCTACGAGAAATAAATCAAAAAGTCATATTATATAACAAAGAAAAGATCAGCCATGAAACTCTCAACTAATATTTGTAAAGAAATAAAACAAATTCGTTATTCAAAATCACTATATGGATATTGATTTTCCTCCAAATTCCGAAGATTCTCAACAACCTCTTGCTCTTTGTCCGTCAGCTCTCGCCCCTGCCAACTGTCAATAATTGCATGAGCTTCTTGTGCTAATTCTTCCTCAAAAACTTCACCATAACAATACGTCAGCAACTGACATTTTAATAAAGAAGGAGGAAGTTGCTCTAATACCTCCCAGGCACGATCGAGAATGGACTGTTTTTTCGCTTCCTTATCTTTATCACTATAGATAGTAGCGCTGTAACCCATTAACAAAGCCAGGCAAATACCGGCTTCTTCTTCGGGAGTATCACCCTTAGCAGAATAAAGAGCATCGGAAAGAATCTGAATTTCTTTATTCAAACGACTAAAATGCTCTGCATAAATTGGGTCTCCATCCAAACCCAAATAGAGTGATTTTTGAGCAAGCTGCTGCAATTCTTCTGTTTTATTCATAAAATTAACTGATTACTTTCAAATAACTTTTCGCCACTTTTACGCTGGCTGTCAATACACCTTCAATACGAATGATGACATAGGTTTTATTAGCCTCTAAAGCCAACTCACCTTCAACTCCACACAAGTTGCCTTTCATCACACGAACTTTACTGCCGACAGTAAGGACTTCATTATCAAAACTGATATTATCGGGATTAAGATCCATAATTTGTTTAAAGTCCTCCATCTGTTTATCGGGAACAATAAGCATGGAACGGGTCGAAAAATCCTTTATATAATAAAGTTGAACACCATACTTATTTGATAAATCACAGGCATCCTGTTTAGTGGCACGAACAAATATCAAGTTTCTTATGACAGGAACTTCAACACGCTTACGACGGTATTTTAATTGACGAATGACAAATTGAGTAGGAAGATAATATTCCAGATTAATATTTATTCTCAATTTTTCTAAAGAATCCCGAGTGACAAATTCTTGTTTGTCGCGAGTACGAGCGGCAAACCAATATTGCTGTTGTTCAGACATTTAATAGAAATGATTGGAAGAAAATTTCCTTAGTTCCGGGTACGCTTCGCGGCTTGAACGAGACATAAACTCTCTTTCAAACCGTCAACTTTTTAGAATCTACTTAGTATTGGAAACGAAGCGTTTAGAAGATAGAAACGTTTCAATAAACGTTCGTTTAATGAAACGCTTTTTTTTGAGGTACTTTTAAAAGAAATATTTGATGAAGGAATACATAAAAACATTATTTTTTTATAATTCCATATCGTTGAATATCAAAGATGTATATCACCCAAAGAATAATATTTTGAATTTTATATATAGAAATATTTTGTACTTCTAATTATACGTTTTACCTTTGTGCCATTAAACGAACGTTTATTGAAACACTTTTCTTAATAACAATCAGAATCCACAAATTATCAATTATCTCTTTATCATAAATAATGAATTGAATATATATTTATAGTATTCCAGGACATTATCTCATTGATAAACAACATTTTATTATATACTATTTATTCATTACAAAGTAACGTATTTAAATCTCCGTTAATTACCTAATTAACCCATATTTAATATGCATAATTTACACCTATAAAATACGTACTTTTATAATATAAAGAATAGGATGCCTGATGTGGCGTTAACAATGTTAATACCAAAAGGGCTACACACCAGAATTAAACATCCTGCATGTGCAGCCCTCTTATTTTATCTATTTTCTATAATTATCAGAAAACCTCTACCTTTTCAGCAATTCGTTTTGCCTTATCACGTAATGCATCCAAATCCGAACCCAAAGGAGCATAACAAAGTACTACCCCCATACGGCGATTAATACGGGTAAAGGGCTTACCAAAAATACGCAGATATGTATCTTCTTCGCGTGTCACCTCTTCCATCCCCCGATATTGAGGACGCTCCTGACTGGCAATTGTTGATAGAATAACAGCACTGGCTCCTATCCTCTCCTGCTTGATGCCCGGAATAGGTAAACCAAGTACGGCACGCAGGTGAAGCTCAAATTCATTCAGATTCTGTGTTCCTGCCAAAGTCACCATACCCGTATCATGCGGACGAGGAGAAAGTTCAGAGAAATACACTCCGTTCTCATGGCTCAGGAAGAACTCTACTCCCCACAAACCAGCACCGGTTAAAGCACGAGTCACTTTTTCAGCCATTTCTTCCGCTTCTTTCAAATGAGCAGGATCAATATGTGCGGGCTGGAAGCTTTCACGATAATCTCCTCCCTTTTGTACATGTCCGATAGGCGGGCAGAAAAGAGTGGGACCATTCTTTTGAGTAACAGTAAGCAATGTTATCTCACTGTCAAACTTAATAAATTCTTCAATGATAAGCTCACGAATATCTCCGCGGCTACCACTGCAACCATATTCCCAGGCATGTTCCAATTCATCGGCACTTTTCACCAATGACTGACCTTTACCGGAAGACGACATCAATGGTTTCACCACACATGGAAAACCAATTTTAGCAGCAGCCTCTTTCAATTCTTCCAGAGAAGTTGCATAAAAGTACTTAGCCGTTTTCAAGCCCAACTCCTGAGCTGCCAAATCACGAATAGCTTTACGATTCATCGTAAAGTTTACTGCACGCGCACTGGGCACTACTTGTATTCCCTCTTTTTCAAAGTCATACAGGCGTTCTGTACGAATGGCTTCAATTTCCGGTACAATAATATCCGGCCGATGTTTCCTGACTACGCGTTCCAGTTCTTCACCATCGAGCATGTTGAACACCTCATACTCATCAGCCACCTGCATAGCAGGAGCTCCGGCATACGAATCACATGCAATAATATATTGCCCTTTACGCTGGGCAGAAATAACAAACTCTTTTCCTAATTCACCGGAACCGAGTAAAAGTATTTTCTTCATTATAATAGTGTTTTTATCGTTAATTGCTGCAAAATTACAAATTAATCAAATGATATTTCTCCATTCATTTCTTTTTTTTACAGTAATCCAATATCACACAACAAAAAAGAAAGAATATCATATTTTTGTAAATCCAATTAAGAAAAAAACATCAATGAATTTAGGGTACAACACTTTTTTGTTGTTCTTTATATAGAATACTTTGTTTCACAGAAAAAATGTAAGCATGAAATGTTCTGAAATAATTCTAATCAAACAAGGAAATCCTGACATTTACAGAAGACTGGTAAAGGAATGGTTTCCAAAGTTAAGCATATTGATTAATTCTTATATTTTCAACGTAGAAGTAGCAAGAGATCTGGCACAAGATATTCTTATCTCTCTGTGGGAAAATAAAGATAAATTAAGAGATGACACAACTTTCGATAAGTATTTTTATGTTCTGGCAAAAAATAAAGCATTCAATTATCTAAAACAAAAACGATATGATATAATAGATATAGAAGATTATGAAACGGAACTGATAAAAATAAATCTGATGGAGCAATTATTAGAGAAGGATTCTCTGGAAAATATTATTATAAAAGAAAACATACAAAAAATCCAGGCACTTATTCAGTCTTTACCTTCAAATAGTAAAGAGATTTTTATTTTAAGTAGAAAATATAATCTGAAAAACAAAGATATAGCTATCAGATTGGGAATTTCTGTGAAAACTGTGGAATACCACATAACGAAAACACTCGCTTTTTTTCGAAAAAACATGGAAGTATTCTCCTGTTTTATATTCCTTGTTGTATAATATTCACAATTCTATTAATTAAAATAATATGACTGATGAAATTTTAATTCGTTTTCTGAAAGGAAATGCTAACCGTGATGAAATTCACCTAATAAATAAATGGTTGCAAGATAATCCACAAAATATAGATTACCTGAAACAGCTTCATGACAGTTTACTTTTGATTGATGTATGGGCCGGTAAATCCAGTCAGGAAGATCAGAAATATATTAACCAGATATTAAAAAGGACTATTAAAAACAAAAGTAAAAGGTATACTTTAATAAGTTATCTTGGGGCTCTGTCGGCAGTGGCTGCAATAATTATATTGGTAATTTTATTTAGTGTAAACTACAATCAGAATACGGAAAGTATATTATTAACTTCTCAGGAAAAATATAGAAATGAATATCGAAATTCCGGTACATTACTACTTTCAGACGGACAAAAAATCCCGTTAGATCAATTTGAAAATGAAATAATACTATCAAAAGATACACTTTGGGTAAATCATCACACGTATATAAACAGTGAATCTAATATAAGAAATAATCTTATTTGTACTCAACAAGGCTCACTCACAAAAATGCGACTTAATGACGGAACCGAAATTCATTTAAATTCCGGAAGTGTTTTTGAATTTCCTCAATTATTTACTAAATCCGAGAGAAATGTCTTTTTGGATGGAGAAGCTTATTTATCAGTTAGCAAACAGAATGGAAATCAGTTTGTAGTAAATACCAGTACTAAAAAGGTACAAGTTCTGGGAACATGTTTCAATGTTCGGGCCTACTCTACAAAAAAAACATTCTCTACCGTACTGGTTGAAGGAAGTGTAGCAATCTCTTCAGACAAAGAACGGACTTTAATAAAACCTGAACAGATGTATGTTTATTATAAAGATCGTAAAGAAGGAGAAATTATGAATATTGACCCAACACAATATATCTCCTGGAAAGATAAAGAAATCAGGTTTCAGCAACAACCTATAAAAGAAATAATCGGACACATAGCCGAATTTTATGGGTATGAAATTGATATTGATAATCCGGTATTAAACAATTATGAACTAACTGGGACTTTATCATTAAAGTCCCAAATACATAATACGCTGAATATATTATTTCTAACTCTTCCACACAGCGAAAAGCTAATGATAAAAGAGGTAGAAAACAGAAAACTAATAGTAAAATAAATATTGAAAAACAAGCTTGTTTACCTATCTAATTAATTCAAAAAAAATGATCTTATGAAAAACTATTTTATTTTTATTGTTGCCGGGCTTCTTGCAAGCAACATAGAAGCAAAAGTTATTAAAGTTACATCGGCTTCTACAGACGAAACAAATAAAGGTTCATTCTTATACTGCTTAAAACATGCTAATGACGGAGACGAAATCTTATTCGATTTGTCAGAAGATACGATTCGGATTGCCAATCAATGTACTTTCTCTGCAGAAAAGCAACTTGTGATAAATGGTAAAAACGTGAAGACTAATAAAAATATAGTCTTCGCTCCGACAAACGATTATGCAAAAAGAGGTTTTGAAATTCCAACAGAGTATCCAGGTGGTGTGATGACAGCAGCTGACATTACTTTCAGAAACTGTACATTTGCTAAATTCAAAATGACGGCTATACGGAATAATGGAAAACTAACTTTGGAAGAGTGCTTATTCGTACAAAATGGAGTTGGTGGCATTACAAATGGATCCGCATTATTTGTAAACACCCCTTGTGTGATCCGGAATTGTGTATTTGATAGTAATGAAAGTATCGGAGAATCGCGGGGAGGAGCTGCCATATATGCAGCCAAAGTAGGAAGTCGCCTGGATATAACCAATAGTAGTTTCATTAACAACTATACAAGCAATCAGGGAGCTGCTATGTGGTTGGCAGACAGCACTGTTGTAAAACTGACCAATTGTACTTTTGCCAATAACCGGGCTATAAAAGCAGAAAATGAAGAAAAATATCAAGATGCAGGAAAAGGGGGAGCCATTATAAGTACCATAACCAAAGTCAGTACACCAGCCAAATATGCTCCGCTGATTTATGCTGTAAACTGTACATTCACAGGTAACGAGGCTAATAATGGCGCCGGAGCTATCCATCTATACCCTCTTAAAGGAACGGAAAAAGCTTCTGTATGGTTAATTAATACTCTATTGTTATACAATTATAATAAAAACGAGCATTCCGATATAGTAGAAGAAACAGATATTAATGATGTTCGTTTTTACGCTTTGAACTCGATATGGGGAAAAGGAGGCAGATGTGACGATAGAAAAGAAGAAGGTTGCCTGATTTACGATTACACAACTCAGCTGCCAGTGTTCCAGCAGATGGAAAGTACCGAAACAAACGATCGCCCACACATATCAAACAATCATTTACCAGTTGTTTCTTTAGCAGAAGGTAGTATAGTAATAGGAAAAGCAGCCACAACCATACCCGGTAATTTCATTTTCACAGAAGATAAATTAGAAATTCCTTCCATGGATCAGTTGGGACATTTGCGCTCAACACATCCGGCTATAGGAGCGGTTGAATACTCTTCTGCAACAGGAGTTACGAAAACCTTTTTCAATGATATTATAATGTATCAAAAAGACAGAAAGCTAATGGTTTCTTGTCCGGAAGGTAATTTCAATCTCCGTATCTATACCCTATCCGGCCAACTTTGCATGAATACAAACTATTCAGGTACAACAACTGTATGTATCAACCTCGAGTCTTACCCAAAAGGTTTATACACTTGTGAGCTTACCCAACAAGCAAACAGAAAAACGACTAAATTCCTACTTAACTGACATAATATTCATTGGTAATCGTTTTATATATCATGAAAAAAATACGATTTTTACTTGCAGTATTTTGCATGACATTCACTTATTTAAATGCACAAGATATAAATAAAGTGATTCACATTAATTTTGATAATACACCTTTGAGAGAAGCATTTTTGCTTATAGAAAAAGAAAGTGGATATAATCTTATCTTTTCCAACTATTCTGTAAAAAAAGAAATGTACATATCACTGAAGGAAAAAAAAATCAAAATTGTTGACTTATTATCCAAACTGACTCAAATGTGTAATACGCACTATAAAATTGAAGACAAGCAGATTATTATTATCCCCAATCAAGACAATGTTCCGCCACAGAAAACTGTTCCAGGCAAAAAACGGATTACAGGTATAGTAACAGATACAAGTTCTAATCCAATTATTGGTGCAACGATAATAGACCCAAGCAGCAATCAAGGAACTGTAACCGATATAGATGGTAACTTCTCTTTTGAATGCGAATCAAAATTTACAGTTTCATCTGTTGGGTATAAAACACAAGAGCTTAGTGCCAACAAAAACTTTTATAACATTGTGCTTCAAGAAGATGTGCAACTTGTTGATGAAGTTATTGTTGTAGGATACGGAGTTCAAAAAAAGGTCAATCTGACAGGGGCTGTTAACTCCATAGAACAAGATGCTTTGGAGAACCGACCTATCATGAATGTCAGTTCCGGATTACAGGGAATGCTACCTGGGGTAAGTATTACACAATCCAGCGGACAACCAGGCAATAATAAAACTTCTATTAGAATCAGAGGACTGGGAACAATATCCAGTAATGCCGACCCGTATATTCTGATTGACGGTGTGGAAGGAGATATGGATTTACTCAACCCGAATGATATTGAAAGCATTTCCGTATTAAAAGATGCTGCATCTTCGGCCATATATGGCGCACGAGCAGCTAATGGTGTTATACTGGTTACAACGAAGAAAGCATCGGGTGAAACAAAGAAGCAAATCAGCTACTCCGGCTATTACGGTTTACAACGCCCTACTCGCCTACCTGAAATGGTAAATGGATATGAGTATATGATACTGCATAATGAAGCGAAAAAAAATAAAGGAGATGCCGAATTGTTTTCAGAAGCTGTTATAAATATCTATAGGTCAGGAAACTTTGATACGGATGAATATGCCGATACAGACTGGATAAACGAAATCTACAGAAAAACTGCACCACAACAGAGCCATAATATCAATCTGAGCGGAAACACAGGCAAATTGGGATATTATGTATCATATGCTTTTTTTAAACAAGACGGATTGGTGATAAACAATCCGTTCAACTCTCGTCGGCATAATATCCGCATGAGATTTAATTCCGACTTCTTTAATGGAAAATTAAACTTAGATTCAGGAATTACTTACGTCGATCAGAAAAATATCTCTTCTCCTTATGATGACACTGGCAGTATTTTCCGATTGGCAAACCGAATCGACCCATTGGTACCTGTTAAATATAAAAACGGAGAATGGGGAGTTGGTTCAGTAAACAATCCAATGGCTGTAGCCATGGATGGCGGAGAAAATACGGAACAGCTGACGGACCTTATAGCATCGGTCTCTGCTTCACTACATATAATAAAAGGATTAGATGCTAACTTTCAGTTTACCTATAATAAACAAGGCATATCTAACCACAATTTCAAAAGAGGTATATTAAAATACGACCGTTTTGGAATTCCTTTATTGGGCAACGATCAAATAAAATCTAAATTGGCAGAAAACAACTATTCCCGTGAAAACAAAAATTTAATGTTTAATTTTAACTACAAGTTTAATTTAGAAAAACATCATTTTAATATATTAGCAGGATTCAATGAAGAATATAGCATACGTAAATTTGTGTCTGCCTCAAGAGAAAACTTCCCTATGGGCGATGAAGTGGAGTCACTGAATGTAGGAATTGAGAACATATCCAATGATGCTAACTCCTCTCATAACAGCCTGCGCTCATTCTTTGCAAGATTAAATTATAATTATGCAGACAAATACCTTTTCGAAGCAAACATCCGTAATGACGGTTCTTCCCGGTTTGCACCCGAACAACGCTGGGGGGTATTTCCTTCTTTCTCTATGGGATGGCGCTTTAATGAAGAGCGGTTTATGTCATCTTTATCTTCTATTCTGAATTCCGGTAAAATAAGGATATCGTGGGGAATGTTGGGCAACGAACGAGTAGGTAAAGATGGCAACTATTATCCTTACTTAGGTTTAATAGAATCGATACCGTCAACTCCCATAGGCGGAATAGAACAAACCGGATTTTATATGAGAACAGCAGCTAACAGACATTTAACATGGGAAAAAGTAGAAATGTCCAACATAGGAATTGATTTGGGATTTTTAAACAATCGATTAAATTTCAATCTCGACTTATTTCTTAAAAAAACCACAGATGCACTATTGAAGGCGGAGTATTCTTCAATCATAGGTGTATACAAAATAGAGGATTTACCGGAAGTAAATATGGGTAGTATTGAAAACAAAGGGTGGGAAATGACTTTAAACTGGAGAGACCAAATCGGTAAATTCAATTACAGTGTAATGGCCACCGTCTCCGATGTAAAAAATAAAGTAACATCTTTAGGAAACAGTAACCCGCGTATAGATGAAGAGTTAAGGCAAGTGGGAGAACCTCTGAATGCTTATTACGGGTATGTAACAGACGGATTACTACAGCCTTCGGATTTCGAATACTATGATGAGAATAAAAAGAAATATATGAATCCTAAAGTCCCGGTAATGGATGCCTATAAAACAATTGTCCAGCCGGGAGATATAAAATACATGGATATTACAAATAATGGAACGATTGATGGAGACGACCGGCGAATTATAGGTAATCCTAACCCGCGTTATTACTTTGCCCTGAAACAGGATGCAGAATGGAAAGGCATAGATATATCAGCTTATTTTCAGGGAGTAGGCAAAGTGAACGGTTATTTGGGATATGAAGCAAGACATGCACTGATTGATGACTTCTCCATTCCTAAAAGAGATCATCTGGACCGCTGGACTCCGGATAACATGAATGCATCGTATCCACGACTTTATTATGGGCAAGGACACAACCGGGAATTTTCGGATTATTGGGTAGAAAATGCCTCATATCTTCGCTTCAAAAATCTGCAAATAGGCTATAATATACCATTTGACAAGTTAATAAAGAAACATATCAGTAAGCTGAGAGTATATTTCTCAGCAGATAATCTGCTTACTGCAACTCGTTTTTATAAATATTACGATCCGGAAATCGGACGTACAAACGGAAGTGACTACCCACAAGTAAAAACATTTGTGATTGGTGCAAATATAACTTTCAATAGTAAATAATGAATAAACAGTTGATAACATGAAAAAATACATTATTGGAATAATATTATTATGTTTTGCATTAACAGCATGCTATGATCTAAATCTGTCTCCGCTGGATGCTTCTTCTGACAATAATTTCTGGGAAACAGAAAGTCAATTGCGGGGAGCTACATATGTATGCTACAGTATTATGCAAAAAGATATGCTTAATTTCGGAGAAGGATGTGGAGAGTCGGCAATGTGGGGAGATCCCAAAAATGCCTTAAACAAAATATCAAGCGGAGTGTACCCTTATACCATCCAGTTTCCCGTATCAAGTTGGTGGAACTATTTTTATCAGAATATATTCTATTGTAACAAGTTCCTGGAAAATTATAAAAAAGCTAACATTTCAGAATCCGTTAAAGAAAAATATGCAGCGGAAATAAAAGTTATCAGAGCCTTGGACTATTTTTATCTGACAAGTCTTTATGGAGATGTCCCTTTAGTTACAAGGGTACTCTCTCCGGAGGACCCGGAAATGACAGCTCCTCGCACTCCGAAGCAAGAAGTTATAGATTACATACTCAATGATTTAGATCAGGCTGCAGCCAAACTAGGCGAAGACATACCAACCGGTGAAAATTCCGGCAGAGTAAACAAATGGACAGCCTTAGGGCTTAAATCACGGATAGCTCTCTTTAATGAAAGGTGGGAAATAGCTTATCAAGCAGCAGAAAGTGTAATGAAATCAGGTAAATACGAACTGTATAATGAAGGAGGACATTCTGAAGCGTACTACAATCTATTTACAGTGGCAGCCAATCAAACAAAAGGAAACATTAATAATAAAGAGACCATGATGGCTGGGATATATAAAGAGGATAAACGCATGCACAATCTTTCGGCAGAAATAATGAGTCAAAGTGACTATAATCGTTTCAATCCCTCCAAATCGTTAGTAGATACTTATTTGTGTATAGACGGAAAACCAGCCGTGCGAGGATACGAATATGCTAATAATCCTGAAGTCCGTCTCTCTCCGCTATACAAAGAAGAGGAATACGCCGATTACTGGAAAAATCGTGACCCACGAATGGAACAAACGATAATGAAGCCAGGTTCACCCTGGTGGGGAGGAAATGATGGTATTAATAACTTTGATGTTTTTGAGGTTCCCCGCTTTGTAAACAAAGGAAGAACCGGCAGTGTTACGCTTACCGGATTTTATTTTAAGAAATATTCTTCAGCTTCAACATCAGGAGTACCAGGTAAAGATTATAATGACATCATCATTATGAGATATGCTGAAATTTTGCTAAATTATATTGAAGCTATTTATCACTATCAAAACGAACAGGTAACCCAACAACAAATAGATCGTTCCATCAACTTACTCAGAAATCGTGTAGGCATGCACCCTATGATACTAACAGAGTTAGTAGACTGGAATATGGATATCAAAAAGGAAATTCTGAGAGAAAGGCGTATTGAGTTGGCTTTTGAAGGGTTAAGGTTTCTGGACATTTTGCGATTAAAGGAAGGCAATCGCCTGGCACAATCAACTTTAGGAGTAAAAAAAGCCATCATTGACAAATTCGTGCCTTTAGGACTGGAACATAATTTCGAACGTGTTAATGAAAACGGAGATATTATCATTGAAGGTTCTTCTTTAGACGGAACAGGACCACGCGTATTCGACCAGAAAAAACACTATTTATGGCCTATTCCACAAATGGAGAGAATGAAAAATCCGAACTTAGGTCAGAATCCCAACTGGCCTGTTTAAACAAAAAACATTATGAAAAAATTATATTTGTGGATATTCTTATCCTTTATATGGCAATTAGTATTGGCTCAAAATGAAACTTTCTTAAAACACGGACCTTATCTTATGAATCCGGCTCCGAACAAAATATCCATATTGTTTCAGACACAACAACGTGCCTTATCATGGATAGAAGTTCGGGAAGAAAATTCAGAAAACAGTAAAAGATATCAAAGTAGTAAACATGGCTTAAAAGAAGCATTCAATTTATATAATACCATATTATTAGATTCTTTAAAATCTGATATCTCTTACCAATATAGAGTATGTTCACAAAGGTTCGAAACTTTTGAACCTTATAAAAAAATAAAAGATGAAATCCAATATACAAATTGGTATACATTTATGACGCTTCCAAGACAGGAAAAGGAAATCAAATTCTGTGTATTAAATGATATTCACGATAATACAGAGTTAATGGAAAAACTATTGAACCATACAAAGTATAAAGAATATAATTTCATCGTGATGAATGGAGATATGAGTAATCTGATAGAAAAAGAAGAACAACCTTATATTGTTCTAGATAAAGCAACCGAATTATTTGCCCGTCAGATTCCGATTTTATATGTAAGAGGAAATCACGAAACAAGAGGAAAGTATGCCAGAGTACTTCACCATTATGTGGATTGCTCTTCTGGAAATTATTATTATTTTCTTAGAACCGGAGATTGTGCAATCATTGTATTGGATAGCGGTGATGAAGGAGCCGATGATACCCCGGCTTATGCAGGTACTACTGCATTCGATGCCTATAGAAAAGAACAAACACAATGGCTTGAAACAATCGTAAAAAAGAAGGATTTTCTTGAAGCCAAACATCGTATCGTATTTGCACATATTCCTCCAATAGGTGCTAATAGCTGCTGTCAGGCTGTATTACAAACTCAACGGGAGTGGATACCGATATTAAACCTGGCCGGTATTGACTTGTTGGTTTGCGGTCATAATCATCATTTAGGGTTCGTACCTAAAAAAAATGAAACCAATGAGTTTCCAATCGTAATCAATGGTAAAAATACAATTATGGAAATATCTATTTCACCTGTTAACAGAATAGATTATAAGATTCTCAATGAAAACGGAGAAATTGTTTTACGTAAAAATTAGAAAATATGAAAGTCAGATATCAAATAATATTCCTGCTATTTCTATTTGGATGGATCTCCGCCTGTCAGAATTCGGACAGTGACAACGGAGTTCAGCCACAAATTCAGTTAATGAATGTATCAGATAATCAATTAAAATCAGATCCTGGAACGACCTTTGTTATTGAGGCAGAAATATCATCAGAGGAAGAATTAACAGGCATTTATTATTTCGTCCAGCGTAAAGATAAAAATAATCATATCCAGGAAACTCCTTATGAATATAAGTTTGATAAAGAAAAACAGAATATTCACTTCAAAATTGAATTATATGCTGACGAAAACCTAACAGGTATCAGGATCATAGTTCAGGGAAAGAAAATGAAACAAGAAGAAAGAATTCAAATTATTATTAACTCTTTCGTAAAGTTTCAAATGGAAAAAGAAAAGTTAATTACAATTCCGGAAGAAGAAGTAGAAGTGAAGGGAACAATAACTCCTACGGGAAACGTTATCCGTTCTTATTATGAAACATTGAATACAGACAGAGAAGTAATTTATAAAAGAGATTTTCAGGTAAACACAAATGGCTCTTTCTCTTTTCCGATAACTCCGGATGAGACTATTTCACAACTCAGACTGGTCGTAGAGAATCAAGAAGGCGTAGGAGTCACCATTATACCCGTCATAACAGGTCCTTATATGGAAGAAGGAACTTTCATTAATTGTTATTACAATATAAAGCTAACAACAGCTTTAAATGGCACCCCTTATTTTGCTCCCGATATAAAGCCTTATGCTCTTACGATGGAACAAGCAAGGAGCAATCAGCAAAATATTGAATTTTTATTTGTAAACATGGTTAATGTAGCACCCAAATGGGCAGGTATCGGCCTATGTGTGTTTGCAAATAATATAGTAGCAACTACTGTTGCAGCCAATGAATATGTAAATGGAATGATTTATCCGGAAGGAGACAATAATCATAGACGTTTTGTTTATCATTCACTAATGGCAGAATGGCCTTTCAGTTATAACTCTTTTACAGATAATCAGACTTCTGTAAACCAAATATTGAACCCAGAACTGGATTGGACTTCCAATGGGATACTCCGTTTGAACGATGCAAGACATGGTTCTTTTTTCGGATTTAAATTACAGGATGATAGAAAAGCTATTGGCCAGATAATAAAAACAGAAGGTGAAGGATATGACGCAGTAATGTATCTAAACTTTAAATGTATGAAGTAATAAAAATAGCCAAAGTCTTTATTCAGGCATCATTGCTAAAAATAAAGACTTTGACTTTCAATGTTTTTTTATCTTATTATTGATGTTGCTCACGCAATAAATCATTCACCGTTTTTACAGGATTGAAAGTAGAGAGTGGCACTTCTACAAACACGGTGTTCCAGTCACTCATTGCACCATTCCACAATCCGGGAAGTTCAAGAGCCTTGAGATCTTTGCCATTCTTAGACTTATAAGATATGAATCCCGTAGCTTTATCTACATATTTCGTCAAATCAAATTTATGGCCTTTATAATCACGTACGGCACATACCAGATCTACCGGATTAAAGTGAGTACCTTTCTCAAACATCTCTTTGGCAGTAGGATCATTCATATCAATCTGAGAACTTTCCAGAATCTGCAATGAGATAGTACCATCATTGTTATAGGCTAAGAACGGACCACCTCCCGGTTCGCCTACATTCTTTACCATACCACAAACACGCATCGGACGATTCAGTTTCTTTCTCAGATACATCACCAACTCTGAATCTTCCAGATTCTTAGTCTCCGGATTCTTACAGAATAGTTTCTTTTGTACGAACTGAAGAATTTCCATCACCTGTTCATGAGAATAATCACCGCTATCCAACAATTCCAGATATTCAAAAGCCTGTTTTTGCAAAGCAACCAGCACACCGGCAATCAGTTTCTTATAAAGCACCGTATCTGCTTTCAATCTATCAGGTACTACATTATCGATGTTTTTGATAAAGATAATATCGGCATCAAGATCATTCAGATTCTCAATCAGCGCTCCATGACCACCCGGACGGAACAACAGCTTACCATTATCACGGAAAGGCTGGTTATCCATATCGGCAGCAATCGTATCCGTACTTGGCTTCTGCTCTGAGAAAGTGATATTGTAATCTACCCCATAACGTTGGGCAAACTCTCCGGCTTTCTCTGCTACCAAAACTTTAAACAGTTCACGATGCTCAGTAGAAACAGTAAAATGCACATTCACCTTGCCACACTTTCCGGCAGCATACATAGCACCTTCGGCCAAATGTTCTTCAAGCGGCGTACGTGAACCTTCTTCATATTTATGGAATTTGAGCAGTCCTTTAGGCAAAGCACCGTAATTCAATCCGGCTTCTTCGAGCAGGGCAGATACCACTGCTTTGTAATTTCCTTCGGCTATTAATCCGCAAATATCCTTTCCGGCTGTACGCTGACAGGCTACATTCAAATCATCATAAAATGCAAACTTCTCAATACTCTCAAAGAATGCCTGCTCAAATTTCGTTGTAGGCTGGTCGTAGTCGGCTCCCAGAAACTCAAACAAATTCTTAAACATACGACTGGCTGCTCCGGAGGCAGGAACAAACTTCACAATCGTCTTCTCTGTATTCTTATATGCATCCCAGGCTGCAAGATATGCCCCCTGCTCATCTGCATCAGGAGCAAGAATCCCCTTCTCAACCGATGCAGCCGCATCCAGTTTCAAAAACGGAAAACCTTTCTGAAAGCATGCCAGTTGTTCGGCTATCTGAGCTTCCGAAATACCTTTTTTGGCAAGCAACTCTTTGTCTTGTGGTGTCATCATACGTATCTATTTTTATTAATTGATGCCCAAAAATACAAAATGTTATTTAGTTATACCCTTTTACTAAACAAAAAAAACTACTTTTACGTCGAAATAATGTAGTAATGTGCCAATATGCCAATGTGCCAATTACCATTCGGTATCACAGCGCAGCTAATTGGCACATTGACATATTGGTACATTAAATAATTATTTATCATGGAGGATATTTCATTTTTCACAGAAAAAGAGAAAGCTGAGTTATTCGCTTTATATAAACGGCTGATACGGTCAGCAGGAGAAAGTATCACGAAGGACGATACCCGGAAGCTGAAGAAATACCTTATTCATGCTGCACAGTGCAATAGTCTGCGCCGTAACAATTTTGGGATGAATCCTGTTATCAGGGATTTACAAACGGCAGTTGTTGTGGCCGATGAGATAGGAATGAAAGGATCGTGCCTGATAGGTATCATGCTGCACGAGATTGTAAAAAATAACGTATTATCTCCTGCAACTGTCCGCAGTGAGTTTGGAGAGGATGTTTCGAGTATTATCACAGGATTGGTAAAGACCAATGAGTTGTATGCAAAAAGTCCTGCCATCGAATCTGAAAACTTCCGTAACCTGCTCCTCTCCTTTGCAGAGGATATGCGTGTAATCCTTATTATGATTGCCGACCGTGTAAACGTAATGCGGCAAATCAAGGATTCGGAAAATGAGGAAGACCGCATCAAGGTAGCCAATGAAGCGGCCTATCTGTATGCACCATTGGCTCATAAGTTAGGGCTCTACAAACTGAAGTCGGAATTGGAAGACTTGTCTCTGAAGTATATTCACCGGGATACTTATTATTTCATTAAAGACAAACTGAATGAAACAAAAGCATCGCGGGACAAGTACATTGCTGCTTTTATAGAACCGATACAAAAGAAAGTAAAAGAGGCCGGTCTGAAATTCGACATTAAGGGGCGTACCAAGTCCATCCACTCTATTTGGAACAAGATACAGAAACAAAAGACGCCTTTTGAAGGTATCTATGACCTTTTTGCCATTCGAATCATTCTCGATTCGGATCCGGACAAAGAGAAGCAGGAGTGTTGGCAGGCTTATTCTATCGTGACAGATATGTATCAGCCCAATCCGAAGCGTTTGCGTGACTGGCTGTCTATTCCTAAAAGTAATGGGTATGAATCGCTCCACATCACCGTAATGGGACCGGAAGGTAAATGGGTGGAGGTACAGATACGTACCCGTCGCATGGATGAAATAGCCGAACGGGGTCTTGCAGCTCACTGGCGGTACAAAGGTATCAAAGGAGAGACAGGGCTGGACGAATGGCTGACTTCTGTACGTGAAGCACTTGAGAATCCGGACAACGATTCAATGAAAGTGATGGACCAGTTCAAGATGGATCTGTACGAGGATGAGGTATTCGTATTTACACCCAAAGGAGACCTTTTCAAACTGGCCAAAGGAGCAACTGTACTCGATTTTGCTTTCCATATCCATAGCAAATTGGGTTGTAAATGTATCGGTGCAAAGGTCAATGGCAAAAACGCCCAGTTGAAACAAAAACTGAATAGCGGTGACCAGGTGGAGATCATGACATCGAACACTCAGACACCCAAGCAGGATTGGCTGAACATTGTAACCACCTCCAAGGCTCGTACCAAGATTCGACAGGCACTGAAAGAGATGGTGGCACGCCAGCATGACTTTGCCAAAGAAACACTGGAACGTAAATTTAAGAACCGGAAGATGGAATACGATGAGGGTACAATGATGCGCCTCATCAAGCGACTGGGATATAAGGTAGTGACAGAGTTCTATCAGGCGATAGCCGATGGTACGCTGGATGTAAACGACTTGCTCGATAAATACATAGAACAGCAAAAACGAGACAACGATACACATGATGAAATTGTATATCGCAGTGCCGAAGGATATAACCTGCAAAACCAGATAGAAGAGACAAATGGCAAAGAAGATGTACTTGTCATTGATCAAAATCTGAAAGGACTGGAGTTCAAACTGGCTAAATGCTGTAATCCGATCTATGGAGATGAAGTATTCGGGTTTGTTACTGTATCCGGAGGTATAAAGATTCACCGCATGGATTGTCCGAATGCAGATCAAATGAGAGAACGCTTTGGATATCGTATTGTAAAAGCCCGTTGGGCCGGAAAATCACAGGGAACGCAATACCCCATCACACTCCGTGTAGTGGGACATGATGACATTGGTATTGTAACAAACATTACTTCAATTATTTCTAAAGAAAACAATATCACGTTACGTTCCATTAGCATTGACTCCCATGATGGCCTGTTCTCGGGTACAATGACTATCATGGTAGGTGATACAGGTCGTCTGGAAGCTTTGATAAAGAAATTAAGGACGGTAAAAGGAGTGAAACAAGTGAGTAGAAATTGAAAAATAATGAATCAATGTACCAATGTTTTATTGAAACGCGAAGGATCGCAAATTATCGCAGATTAGATGGCATGCTACATTTGAGAGACGATATTCTTTGCGTGAATTTGCGATAATCTGCGTTTCAATGATACGATCATTTAATTAGGATACAGTACTTATGGAATCATTCAGTATAAAAAAACGTCTGAAAAGCTTTACTTATGCATGGAAAGGAATCAGAGGCTTTGTATGTAGGGAACACAACGTATGGATTCATCTGACAATCGCTATGTTAGTAATTATTGCAGGCTTTATTTTCGATATAGAGAAGTTCGAATGGGTAGCAATTATTATCTGCATAGGGGTTGTTATCGCGGCAGAAGCATTCAATACAGCTATCGAGCGACTCGTGAATTTAGTATCTCCTGAATGGCATCCGATAGCCGGTGAGGTAAAAGACATTGCAGCAGGCGCCGTACTGATATGTGCTATCGCAGCAGCAATCGTAGGATTGGTTATCTTTATACCATATATTAATTGAAAGTTGAAAATTGAAAATTGAAAATGGAAGAAAGGCAGAAGAAACATGCTGGAGATTTACCAGCAGTCTTTCATTTTCAATTTTCAACTTTCAATTTTCAATTATTCAACTATCGTACCCGCTTTTTCTTAAAATAAGGATAGGTCAACAATATGAAAAACAGCAAAGCTATCGGAGTCAGAATACGCCCTAAATGATAAACAGCATCTACAGAAGACTCAGTGCTCAGATAGCAAGCAGCAGCAACTCCCAAAGACATGCCTGTTTCCCATGCTAAAAGATGAGTGGTATTGGCAGTGCCACGCTGGCAATGTTGTGACAGTTTTACAAACATCAGCAAGAACTCAGGAGTAACCAATCCAAGTCCCACTCCCAACAATATGGCAGTTACAATAGCCGGCAGTTCTTTCAGTAAAATAAAAGAAACCATCATCAGGCTAATTCCTAAAGTAATTACTCTCAGCGTTTTCTCCTCACGGTAAACAAACCTTGCCAGCAATACAGAAAACAGGAACCCCACTCCTACTATTGCAAAAAACGGAATTTCGATATTACCTATAAACACATCACTCAATGAATTATGAAAAACAGGTAACAACAACCCCGGAATGAAAGCTATCAACATAAGATTGAAAGCGGGCAACCATCCTCGTAAAAGTAAAAAACGGTCGGACGAACATAGGTTAGTCACAATCGGTGCACGGAAAGGTACATAAACACGGGAAACAAAGAAAATGCCTGCCAATCCGGCAATAACCGATACATACAATAAGGTTTTAAAATCATACCACTGATACAAACCTACCCCCAATGCTATGCCGATAAGCATTCCTAACCGGGCCGCCCACGAGAAAGCAATATTTCCCGAACTACGCAGATTAGTATTGGTAATATCAATAGCCAGCGTAATACCTGCCGTAGTAGCCATACCAAATGCAATACCTTGTACGAAACAAAGCAGCAACAGCTGTGTGATATCATTAACAAAACCATATCCCACCGTAGCCGCTACCATCGTTGCAAAAGAGAAAGCACAGACATACTTCCGCTTATATGCATCTACCAGATACGCATGAAAGGGACCAATGGCAAACATTCCCAAAGTAAGCAATAAAAACATTGCTCCGGTTTGAGAAACCGGCACACCCAAGTGATCCGCCATCTCTACCGGAACAACCGGAAATAGCATATACAGGGATATGAACAACAGCAAATTAGCAATACATATCCGCATAAAATGAATTGTCCACAAATGATTTGTCATAAATATTAATATTGTTCCTTCTCGTTCGGGAAGTCACAGTTCTTTACGTCCGAAACGTAGTGACTGATAGCATCCGTCATCACTGTGAACAAGTCAGCATAACGACGCAGGAAACGGGGACGGAAACCATTGTTCATACCCAACATATCCTGAATAACAAGTACCTGACCATCTACATCACCACCGGCACCAATACCAATGACAGGAATAGTCAGTTCACTTGCCACACGTTTGGCCAGTTCGGCAGGGATCTTCTCAAGAACCAGTGCAAAACAACCGGCTTCTTCAAGTAAGTGTGCATCACGAATCAGCTTTTCAGCTTCTGCTTCATCTTTAGCACGAACCGTATAAGTACCATATTTATTGATTGACTGTGGCATCAGTCCTAAGTGACCCATGATAGGAATACCTGCACAAAGAATGCGCTTTACAGTTTCGATGATTTCTTCGCCACCCTCTAATTTTAATGCATCGGCATGGCTCTCTTTCATAATACGAATAGCAGAAGCAAGACCCTCTTTTGAATTTCCCTGATAGGAACCAAACGGCATATCTACTACCACCATAGCACGTTTCACTGCACGCACAACAGACTTACCATGGTAAATCATCTGATCGAGCGTAATAGGAAGAGTTGTCACATTACCTGCCATCACATTGGAAGCAGAATCACCGACAAGAATCACATCCATTCCGGCACCATCAACAATCTGTGCCATTGTGTAATCGTAAGCAGTCAACATAGATATCTTCTCGCCTCTTTCTTTCATTTCTATCAGGCGATGTGTAGTCACTTTTCTGGTGTCATCTGATATATATCCAGCCATGTTTCTATATATTTATGAATTAATAAATTGGGCGCAAAGGTATAACTTTTAATTTATAACAAACAAGAAAAGCAGAAGAATTCATATTTTGGAGAACTTCCCAATCCGTTTAATTACTTTATTATCAGAATTATTATAACTTTGATGATACTCCAATAAACCAAACAAGAAACATGCAAGTTCCCGCCCCTATGCAACGAGAGTACTTGCCGAAAACATTAAATAAGTTAGTGGCAGAATAAGTTTCATTTCGCCATAGACAGTAACTTCTCATAGGTCATTCCCATGAAATCATCCATGATAACATCTGCTTTATCTGTGATCGTTTCACGGGAATTTGTGGTTGCCAATCCTATAACAGTAGCACCGGAACAACGCCCGGCTTGCAAGCCGTGAAAAGAATCTTCAAATACAAAACTGTTCTCCGGAGTAGTCCCAAATATCTTCATTCCAAGCAAAAAACAATCTGGAGCCGGTTTAGAATGTTCAAACATCTCACCGGTAAGAATACGATCAAACTGTGTCTTGAATTCGGGATGAGCATGATAGACATTCTCCATCTTCTCTTCGTTGGAACTGGTGACAAGAGCGATCTTCACACCATGATGACGAAGATCGGCAAGGAAACCTTGTACCCCCGGAAGATATTCATAGACCATATCTTTCTCAAACTTATTAAGTTCACGAGTAATCTGCTCACGTACCGGAACAAGATCTCCGGAAAAGTATTTATCATAAATCTGTGCCAGGGTCTGCCCTTTTATTCCGGGACCAAAATTCTCTTTATGCAGATACTTTTGTCCCTGTTCATTCCAAAAAATAGTATACTGTGGTTCTGTGTCCATTATAACACCGTCAAAATCGAACAATGCAGCAATTGTCTTTGTAGCATCCATAAACATCTTTTACCTTTAAACGTTAAACGTTGTATTTACATCGGCGCAAAGTTCAGAATAATCAATGGATAAGGCAAATTATTCGTACCTTTGCACCACTTAAAAAACCGTAACGACTCAACATATGGCGCAACAAACCGACCCACGCATTCTGGGAACCGAAAAAATCGGGAAACTTCTGTTACAATACTCTATTCCCGCTATTATCGGAATGACTATTACTTCACTCTACAACATTATTGATAGTATTTTTATCGGGCATGGTGTAGGAGCTATAGCTATTTCCGGCTTGGCCATTACATTTCCGCTGATGAATCTTGTGGTAGCTTTCTGTGTACTTATTTCGGCCGGTGGGGCTACTATTTCTTCTATCCGCTTAGGGCAGAAAGATATGGAAGGTGCAACAGAAGTGTTGGGCAACACATTAATGCTGTGCCTTATTAACTCGGTAGTATTTGGCGGCATTGCTTTTATTTTTCTGGATCCTATACTAAACTTCTTCGGTGCCAGCCCTGCTACATTACCCTACGCACGCGATTTTATGCAGGTAATCCTACTTGGCACTCCTGTGACATATACCATGATAGGGTTGAATAATGTAATGCGTGCCACCGGATATCCAAAGAAAGCGATGCTGACTTCTCTGGTAACTGTATTAGCCAACGTAATTATTGCTCCTATATTCATATTCCATTTCCATTGGGGAATCCGGGGAGCGGCTATGGCAACTGTAGTATCGCAATTTATCGGTATGGTATGGGTAGTGCAGCATTTTCGCAACAAGGAGAGTTTTGTTCATTTCCGTCCTGGTTTCTGGAAAATGAAAAGACGTATTGTAGCCAGTATCTTTTCTATCGGTATGTCCCCTTTTGCAATGAATGTAACCGCTTGTGTCATCGTGATCCTTATCAACAACAGCTTACAGAAGTATGGTGGAGACATGGCTATCGGCGCATACGGTATTATGAACCGGTTGTTAATGCTCTACGTTATGATTGTTATGGGACTGACCATGGGGATGCAGCCCATCATCGGTTACAACTACGGTGCACAAAAACAGGATCGTGTAAAACATACGCTCCGCCTGGGTATCATCGTTGGTGTACTGATCACAAGTAGTGGTTTCATTATCTGCGAACTCTTTCCGCACACCGTTTCTGCTATATTCACTGACAGTGAGGAGTTGATTAATATGGCAGCGACAGGGCTGCGTATCTGTATCTTGATGTTCCCTCTGGTTGGTGCACAGATTGTTATTTCTAACTTCTTTCAAAGTATCGGGAAAGCAAAAGTCAGCATATTCCTCTCGTTGTCCCGCCAATTGGTATACTTACTGCCCTGCCTTCTGTTATTTCCCGGCTGGTATGGGTTGAATGGCATTTGGATGAGTATGCCGGTATCAGACGGACTGGCTTTTATCACAGCAGTAATTAGCCTGATGATCTATATAAAAAGGATAAAACACAATGCCTAAAACCAATTAAGATTTCAGATTCAGTGTCCTTATTTTATAGATTTGTACGAAAAAGAAAGATATTAATTACAACTGTTTTCAAAACAATCCTTACAAACAGTAGGTTTATTTAAAAAAAGCATTTATATTTGTTAGTCAATAAAACCTTTGAACTATAAAACAAATACCTAAGCTTATGAAAACTATAAAAAAACTAATCTGTTTATTATTTTGCATTTTGTCATTGTTTGCATGCAGTAAAGAAGAATCCAATCCCCAATATGATCCGTCTAATGTCTTGTTCAAGGACATCCCTATTAGCGCCATAAAAAGTTGCGTTATAGGCCATTGGATACCATTCCGTCAATATGGAGGAGTTGCCGGTATAACAGAACTCAAAGATATTTATGAAGAATATCAAGAAAATGCACTTATTATAGAAAATAGAGCAACAAATGATTATACAAGAATAGAAATAAAAAAGTGGATTAAACAGGATGATGCTTGCATACTAATAGGGACAGATAACACTCCTATTTTGTATATGTATGGCATAAAAAAAGATATACTTTCTACTTCAATGGGAAAAGAACCTTCACCTGATAATATAGTAACCCTGAGTTCACGAACAAAATAAAAGCATGAAAAGAAATCCATTATTATGGATCATTTGACAAATGCATAACTTGATACAATAGTGTTAACAATGTTAACGCTATTGTTTAACATTCGAGTTTTATTTCATAAGAGTGTACACTTTAGTATATCAAGAATGTACAATATAGTATAGTAAAAGTGTACAATTAACATTTACAGAATTGTACACTCTTGACAACCTATAAACAAGAGTTTCTGATTCATTATAAATCAGGCTATTACATAGATACAAACATTCATCGTCTTCCCTCATTTATCTCCTTAAAGGATTCTTATAATTACTTTTTTGACAACTATGTATTTAGCGAATGAATCATAGTTATCTTATCGACATAAATAACTCATTCAGCGGCGAAACTTCCCCTTACGTCTATCATTTTTGCAACAGTTATTATAGGTACGTACCTTCGCATACATCAATAAAGAATAATAAACTGTAAGAAGTATGATAAATGTAAGAAGATTGACAGTAATAACACTCTGCGTAACCAGTAGTAGCATAGGTGGTAATGTCCTCAGGGCACAAGATAATCCGGCTATGAACACTTACGCTACTCCAGCCACAGAACAAACGGTGGAGAACAATTCTCAACAACTCCCTGCCGAATGGACTTTACAAGACTGTATCGACTATGCTTTAGAGCAAAACATCACCCTACGCAAAAGCCGTATTAATGCAGAAAGTACAGCCGTTGATGTAAAAACAGCTAAAGCAGCTCTTTTTCCAAGTCTCTCATTTTCTACCAGCCAGAATATGGTGAACCGTCCATATCAGGAATCAAGCAGTACGGTAAGCGGAACCGAAATTCTACGCAGTAACAGTAAAACCAGTTATAATGGTAACTACGGACTAAATGCACAGTGGACTGTATACAATGGCAGTAAACGTCTGAAAACAATTGAACAGGAGAAACTGAACAATCGTGTAGCAGAACTGGATGTAGCTACCTCAGAAAAGAATATCGAGGAAAGCATCACACAGACCTATGTACAGATTCTCTATGCTGCCGAATCGGTGAAAGTTAATGAAAGCACCCTTGCTGTCAGTGAAGCACAATGCGACCGTGGAAAAGAGTTGCTTGCTGCCGGTAGCCTGTCTAAAGCCGATCTGGCACAATTGGAAGCACAAGTAAGTACTGATCGTTATCAACTTGTTACTGCACAAACTACTCTGCAAAACTACAAGTTGCAACTGAAACAATTACTTGAGCTGGACGGTGAAGAAGAAATGAACCTCTATCTGCCTGCGCTGGATAATAGTAAAGTACTCTCTCCCCTACCTACCAAAACGGATGTTTATCATGCAGCTCTTGCCGTACGTCCGGAAATTGAATCGGGAAAACTGAACATACAGGCATCCGAATTAAATATCGATATCGCCCGTGCCGGATACATGCCCAGTGTCAGCCTTAGTGCCGGGATTGGTACAAACAATACCAGTGGTTCCGACTTTACCTTTGCCCAACAAGTAAAGAATGGCTGGAACAACTCTTTAGGATTATCTATTAGTGTACCTATCTTTAATAATCGCCAAACGAAAAGTGCTGTACAAAAAGCTAAATTACAACGTGAGACCAGTATGTTAAACCTGCTGGACGAACAAAAAACACTGTATAAAACCATTGAAGGGTTGTGGCTTGATGCCAATAGTGCTCAGCAACGTTATGTAGCTGCACAAGAAAAACTCCGTAGTACTCAGACCAGCTTTGATCTGGTAAGTGCACAGTTCAACTTAGGTATGAAAAATACTGTAGAACTGCTAACGGAAAAGAATAACCTTCTCAGTGCCCAACAAGAAACCTTGCAGGCTAAATACATGGCCATATTAAATGCTCAGTTATTAAAGTTCTACCAGGGAGGGGATATCGAACTATAACCAAATACTGCGCGTAACCGACCTAATGGTACGCGTAAATTAAAAACTAAACAGCAAATTATAAAATAGTAAATATAACCATGAACAAGAAAAAAATCATCCTCATCGGTGTTGCCATTATAGTGGTGACAGGTGTAGCGATATGGGCTTTTAGTGGTGGGGCAACCAAGCACAAAATCTCATATGTCACAGCTACCGTAAGCAAAAATGACATTTCTAACTCTGTAACGGCTACAGGAACGATCGCACCTGTAACGGAAGTAGAAGTCGGTACACAGGTATCCGGTATTGTAGATAAGATTTACGTCGATTACAATTCCGTTGTTACCAAAGGAGAACTTATTGCAGAAATGGATAAAGTGACACTCCAAAGTGAACTTGCTTCAGCACGTGCAACCTATGACGGAAATAAAGCTGAATATGAATATCAGAAGAAGAATTACGAACGTAGTAAAGGATTGCATGAAAAAGCTCTTATCAGCGATACGGATTACGAACAAGCCGTATACAACTACGATAAGGCTAAAAGTATGTTCGACAGTAGTAAAGCCGCTTTGGCTAAAGCCGAACGTAACCTTTCATATGCTACCATCACTTCGCCCATTGATGGTGTAGTTATCAGTCGTGATGTAGAAGAAGGACAGACAGTTGCTTCCGGATTTGAAACACCGACCCTGTTTACTATTGCCGCAGACCTGACACAGATGCAAGTTGTGGCCGATGTGGATGAAGCTGATATAGGTGGCGTAGAAGAAGGACAACGCGTAAGTTTCACTGTAGATGCATATCCCAATGATATGTTCGAAGGTAAGGTCACTCAGATACGCTTGGGAAGTACAAGTAGTAGTACAAGTACGAGTAGTAGTGCAACAACAAGTGTAGTGACATATGAAGTAGTTATCTCTGCACAAAACCCGGACTTAAAACTCAAGCCTCGCCTGACAGCCAATGTCACAATCTATATCCTGGACAAAAAGGATGTTCTAAGCGTACCTTCCAGAGCATTACGCTTCACTCCTGAAGTTCCCCTCATCGGCAAAGAAGACATTGTAAAAGATTGCGCGGGAGAACATAAACTTTGGACAAAAGAAGGTAATACATTCACTGCACATCCTGTACAAATAGGTATTAGTAATGGAATCAAAACTGAAATTACAGGTGGAATCAACGAAGGTACCCAAGTGATAAGCGAAGCCAATCTCGGTACACCTACAAGTAATATGGCTGAGATGGGAACAGGTGGAAATACAGAAAAAAGTCCCTTCATGCCTGGCAGACCAGGAGGAAATAAGAAAAAATAAATTAATGTCCTCAATAATATGAGCAAGAAAGTAATTGAACTACATAACATCAAACGGGACTTTTTAGTGGGAGAAGAGATCGTACACGCCTTGCGTGGGGTCTCTTTCACCATCAACGAAGGAGAGTTTGTAACCATCATGGGTACGTCAGGTTCAGGCAAGTCAACCTTGTTAAATACATTGGGATGTCTGGATACTCCAACAAGCGGAGAATATCTACTTGACGGAATATCTGTAAGAAGCATGAGTAAATCTCAACGGGCCGTACTGCGAAACCGGAAAATCGGTTTTGTATTCCAAAGTTATAACCTGCTGCCTAAAACAACTGCCATCGAAAATGTGGAACTTCCTCTGATGTATAATGCCAGCGTCAGTGCTTCCGAACGTCGTAGAAGGGCTATTGAAGCATTGCAGGATGTAGGACTGGGCGATCGACTGGAACATAAATCCAATCAAATGTCCGGAGGGCAGATGCAGCGTGTAGCTATTGCCCGCGCATTGGTTAATAATCCGGCTGTAATACTGGCGGATGAAGCAACGGGTAATCTTGACACACGTACCTCATTCGAGATACTTGTACTGTTCCAGAAACTTCATGCCGAAGGCCGTACTATTATCTTCGTCACCCATAATCCGGAATTGGCACAATACAGTAGTCGCAACATTCGGTTGCGGGACGGACACGTAATAGAAGACACAATCAATAATCAGATCCTCTCTGCAATTGAAGGATTGGCGGCATTGCCAAAAAATGATGAAGACTGAAAGGATTTACGATTGGACGATTTACAATTTACGATTGAAGCCACTTTTTAAATTATAGATAAGAGTAATCTCAATTGTAAATTATCTAATCGTAAATCAAAATGCTTTCAATTGTAAATTGTCTAATCGTAAATCAAAGTGACTTCAATCGTAAATCGTAAATTGTCTAATTGTAAATCAAAATAATGAACGGAACCAATTTATTCAAAATAGCCCTTAGGGCATTAGCCAACAACAAGTTGCGGGCTTTCTTGACAATGCTGGGTATCATCATTGGCGTAGCATCCGTTATCACCATGCTGGCTATTGGTCAAGGCTCCAAAAGAAGTATCCAGACACAAATAGCCGAAATGGGATCGAACATGATCATGATACATCCCGGAGGTGACATGCGTGGTGGTGTACGTCGCGATGCATCCGAGATGCAGACGTTAAAGTTGGAAAACTATGAAAAGCTGCGTGAAGAAACAAACTATCTTTCAGGAATCAGTCCTAATGTATCTTCTTCCGGACAGCTTGTCAATGGTAATAATAACTATCCGTCCTCCGTTAGTGGCGTGGGATTGGATTATCTCAAAATCCGCCAATTGGATGTAGAAAACGGAGAGATGTTCACCGAAGCAGATATACAGAGCTCTGCCAAAGTCTGCATCATCGGAAAAACAATAGCCGATAACCTTTTCCCTGACGGATCCGATCCTGTTGGAAAAGTTATTCGCTTCAATAAAATACCTTTCCGTGTAGTAGGTGTACTCAAAGCCAAGGGATATAACTCTATGGGCATGGACCAGGACGATATTGTACTGGCACCCTATACTACAGTAATGAAACGTTTGCTGGCCGTCACTTACCTGCAAGGAATTTACGCCTCTGCACTCTCCGAAGATATGACAGATTATGCGATCGAAGAAATCACAAGTATCCTGCGTCGCGAACATAAGCTGAAAGACAGTGACGATGATGATTTTACTATACGTAGCCAACAGGAACTTAGTACAATGCTGAATTCTACGACCGACCTAATGACTACCCTACTCGCTTGTATCGCCGGTATTTCACTGGTAGTGGGTGGTATTGGTATTATGAATATTATGTATGTATCCGTCACAGAACGTACCCGCGAAATCGGACTCCGTATGTCGGTAGGTGCACGAGGGATAGATATCCTCAGCCAGTTTCTGATAGAAGCTATCCTGATAAGTATCACCGGAGGTATTATAGGCGTAATTATAGGTTGTGGCGCCAGCTGGATCGTTAAGAGCGTAGCCCATTGGCCTATCTTTATACAACCGTGGAGCGTATTCTTATCATTTGCCGTATGTACTGTCACAGGAGTATTCTTTGGCTGGTATCCGGCTAAAAAAGCAGCAGACCTTGATCCGATTGAGGCCATACGATACGAATAAACAACAATAGTAAAAAATGAGGAGTGATAAGTGATGAGTACTATGATCCGCATGGAACTAATCACTTATCACTACTCGTTAATCACTAATTTTACTATCTTTGCAAATATGAAACAACCTACAAACAGCCGCGTTCGCTTTGCCGTAGTACTAACCCATATCATTGGTTGGGGCATCATTTTTGGCTTCCCGTTCTTTTTCATCAACCGGGGAGGAGAACCTATTGACTGGATAGGGTACATACGCCGTAGCGGAGTACCTCTTAGTTTTTGTATCGTATTCTATTTAAACTATTTCATTTTTATTCCCCGTTATTTGTTTAATGAACGCGTTCAAAAGTTTCTATTGCTGAATCTCACATTAATTGTTCTCATGAGCGGTGGGCTTCATTTATGGCAAACCATCATGTTTGTTAATGATATTCCCAAAACTCCTCATAAAAACATGCCTCCCGGCTGGATCTTTTTTGTTCGCGATATGTTCTCGATGGTACTTACCATAAGCCTTGCTGCCGCAATCAAAATGAGTATCCGGTGGGGACAAATTGAAGCAGCACGACGAGAAGCAGAAAGGAGCCGTACGGAAGCTGAATTAAAGAACTTACGGAATCAGTTGAATCCTCATTTCTTACTTAACACACTGAATAACATCTATGCCCTTATCGCCTTTGATACAGACAAGGCGCAACAAGCCGTACAAGAGTTAAGCCGGCTTCTTCGCCACGTATTGTATGATAACCAGCAAACATTTGTCTCTTTAGGGAAAGAAATGGATTTCATTCGCAATTACATAGAGCTAATGCGTATCCGCCTCTCCTCCAATGTAGTAGTAGAAACAAATATCGATATATCTCCGGACAACCGAACAGAAATTGCTCCACTCATTTTCATATCACTTATCGAGAATGCCTTTAAGCATGGTATCTCTCCTACAGAACCCAGCTTTATCCGTATTGCTTTTTCTGAATCCAACGGAGAAGTGAGATGTGAAATAACAAACAGTTACCATCCCAAAGCCGAAACAGATAAAAGTGGTTCGGGCATCGGACTGGAACAAGTAAGCAAACGTCTGGAATTAATCTATCCCGGACGTTATCAGTGGCAACACGAAGTGAGTAAAGATAAAAAAGAATATTCATCAAGATTAGTGATTAGGGAGGAGTGATTAGTGATAAGTGATTAATGATTAGTGCCATGCGGTTCACAGCGTAGCCCATTAATCACTTATCGCTAATCACTAATCACTTATCACTAATCACTAATTATTAAAGTCATGACCCTAAATTGTGCCATCGTAGACGATGAACCTCTGGCTCTTGATCTGCTGGAAAGTTATGTCAACAAAACTCCGTTTTTGTCTTTAACCGGTAAATATTCGAGTGCTGTACAAGCAATGAACGAGCTTCCGGAAAAGAAAGTTGATCTGCTTTTTTTAGATATTCAAATGCCGGAACTTAACGGGCTTGAATTCTCCAGAATGGTAGACAAAAATACCCGCATTATATTCACCACTGCTTTCAATCAATATGCCATCGACGGGTATCGTGTGAATGCTCTCGATTATTTGCTAAAACCTATTTCTTACGTCGACTTCCTGCAAGCAGCCAATAAGGCGTTACAGTGGTTTGAGCTCGTACAGAAACCGGATGAGATCGAAAGTATCTTCGTAAAAAGCGATTACAAACTGGTACAAATAGAACTTAAAAAGATTCTTTATATCGAAGGATTGAAAGATTACATTAAAATATATACCGAAGACCAGCCCAAACCCATCCTTTCGCTGATGAGCATGAAATCTATGGAGGAATTGCTCCCTCCCACTCGCTTCATGCGAGTACATCGTTCATTCATTGTGCAAAAGGATAAAATACGGATCATAGATCGTGGTCGGATTGTCTTTGATAAGACATATATCCCCATCAGTGATAGCTACAAACAGGTTTTTCAAACTTTCCTTGATGAAAGAAGCTAAGAAATAACCTGTTTATCGGTAAAATGCTCCCATTTGTCTATTCTTATTTGCAAAATAGCTGACAAATATATATCTTTGTCCCGAACAGAAAGGAGTTGTGAAACTCTGAGAATAGAATAGTTTAGTTAAGTCTAGTTTAGTTTTTGTGTTAAGAGGCTTCCTCGTCGGCGGACGAACAAGGAAGTCTCTTTTTTTATTTACTTATCTTCAATTAATTACAAATACAAATCGGGTATTTTCTTTCTTAATTAGTGTTTATCATTGAGCCTCCTCAAACGTCACTTTGGACGCTATTCTATTGCTGTTTTATTGCTGCAATACTAAAACAAAAGAAGAATAAATTAAGGCAGCTTATCAGGCTGCCTTAATTACTAATTCGCTACTACCATTCGTTTGGTATCAATCAAACAATCATCAACTATAAGAGAATACATATAAACTCCATTAATTAGTTCTGTAGTGTTTACATCAATACTATTTTGGCCAATAGAAGTTATTGGTATTTTCAGGACTAAAACTCCCATCATATTGTAGAATTGTAAATAAGCACTTTTTCGTATCTCAGGTATCACAAAAGATATAGAAGTCATGAATGAAGCCGGATTAGGAATGTTCTGACACAATTCCGGATTATCTTTTACCTCATCATTAATACCTGTTACAGAACTTCTTGTAAACAAGGATGGAGCAGAAGGAAGTTCATTATATATTCTAACTACGCTTCCCTGTTCTGCTATGAAGCCTGGTAAGATTCTAACAGAACGATATCCATTAAAATTAACAGTTACATTATTCTTAACTTGAACATTTATAATAGTCAAATATGTCCCACTCTCATTATCGTTATATTCATACTCTTTATTGGCAATTGCCACATTACAAGGTTGCACACCAATACTCCAAGAAACATCCCCCACCCAAACGTCATGTTTCAATATTAATTTAGCTTCCTCATTTATACCAATACAATCCCAAACTACTGAAATAGGAGAATTATAAAGTCCCATATAGTCTCTATTTATCGTAGATAACGTATAATTCCCATCTTGATCTCTTATCTTACCATTGATAACTTCCCAAGTATAAACATCTTCCGAAGCCTTTGATACCCCGCCAGTAATTAATCCTGCTGTATATTCGTATGGAATACCCGGTATAGGATTATAATCCCCCAATAAGTGCCACTGCGCATTTAGCTTTACAGAAAAGCATATTAGAATTAATATAATCTTGAATTTCATGATAATCTATTTATTATTTAATGCCTTTAATTGTTCTATCTCTTCCTGTTGTTTTATTACATACAGAGTCAATTCCTCAATTTTTTGAAGTAATAAAGCATTCACTTCACCCAAACTAACCCCATTGGCTTTAACATCTGATTCACTAGGAATACCTGGTAAAGTACCTTTTTCTGTAATATGCTTCTTTACCTCTCCTAATGTTGGAAGTTTATAATCCTTCTTAAAAACGAAGTCGGCCCAATCAGAGTCTACTTTTATTTCTTTTGAACGAATAGTTCCATTAACAGCTAATTTATATCCTTGTGGGTCCAGTGTACCAATACCAACATTATTATCTTTTGAAAATAAGACAACTGGAACATCATCGGTCATAGACCCATTACGATATCTTAAGTCTCCAGAATAATTAATATAACAGGAACCATTATTATCATTCCCATTATATGATATTCGTAAACTATGATCTCTATCAGAAGTATTACCAAAAATCAATTCTCTATTAGAAGGAATAAACAAGTATTTGTTTACATGTATATTTCCATTAACATACTGGTCTCCATTAATTGTTTGAACCCCATTAAAAGTATTTACTCCTCTGGTGGCAAACTCCTGCCAATTGTTATTATACTCAGTATTCGTTTTCAGGTGGGCCAGTTTTCTAAAAAATATTCGGTCATCATGTTCAAAAGTTGTGGAAATCTGAAATTGATAATTAAGGTTTGAATCATTATGACGCATAACAAATAAATATTTCCAAGGCCATTGGGGAATTTCATAAGGATAGTTTGTTTGAACTTTGTCTGAATCATAAATACCTGTATTTAATATACTATTAAAACTATTAATAGTTTGTGCATAACCATCCCCTATTTGTTGAGCAAAACCCAATCCCACACAAAATAGTGACACAAAAAGTAGTAGAATCTTTTTCATAACCTATAAATTTAAAAGTTAGTAAATTAATAGCTATTATCTCTTTTTTAACTCATTGATTTCTTTCTTCATTTCAATTATGTATAAAGTTAATTCTTCTATCTTTTGAAGTAACAAAGCATTGGTTTCAGCTAAATTCACTCCATTGGCTTTTACTTCTTCTTCTGAAGGTACACCCGGCAAAGTACCTTTTTCACCGATGTATTGCTCTACTTCCTCCAATGTAGGAAGTTTGTAGCCCTTCTTAAAAACGAAGTCAGCCCAATCAGAGTCTACTTTTATCTCTTTTGCACGAATAGTACCATTAACAGCTAATTTATATCCTTGTGGATCCAGTGTACCAATACCTACATTACCTCTATTAATGGTCATATACGTTTCTGCTCCGTCACCCCATGACTGAATTTTATCATAAGGATCTCGCTCCCACCACGTTCTGGTTTCTCCTGGCTTTGAAAAAGAGTCATCAATAGAAATACCTTCATGAAATCTGGCAGTAGTCCATTCATCACCAGCGGCATCTCTTACAAGAAAAAGTCGATTGTAAGCTACATTGTAAAAACAATTAGTGATGAATGAGTATAAAGTAATATAATCTCCTTTGGCTTTCTGCAAAGGTTCTCCTTGGAAAGCTGAAAACATGGCAGTAGGATCGTCAATGTCACCAAGGCCTAAGCGATGAAACATTCTATCATCGGATGAAGTCAAAGTATTAGTCATAGAAGATCGAATGGCAACAGCACTTACACTATCATTTTTTTGATCAATTTGTGCAAACATCATTGATGAGTATAATAATAGCAATACAGCAATAATCTTTGTTTTCATAATAATATTTTTAAGCGTTAATATTAATTTGCTCTCATGCTTTTTATTTCGGCTTCCATACTCTCCATTCGTTTTTCTTGTTGAATGATGTAAAGTGTCAGTTCCTCTATTTTTTGAAGTAGCAAAGCATTTGTCTCTGCCAGATTTACTCCGTTGGCTTTAACCTCTGCCTCACTTGGTATACCGGGTAAAGTTCCATTTTCATTGATATGAGTCTCCACTTCTTTCAGAGTAGGAAGCTTATAATCTTTCTTAAAAACAAAGTCAGCCCAATCGGACTCTACCTTGATCTCTTTGGCTCTAATAGTACCATTTACATCCAATTTATTTTGAGGATTAGTTGTTCCAATTCCCATATTCCCATCTGTTACTAATATACTATTACTTCTGATTGTACCATTTATATCGAGTTCATACTGAGGATTATCATTCTTTACCCCAACTTTACCGTCAGCCTGTACAACAAACATTGGTGTAAATACAAAACCAAATAAATTGGTAAATCCAACAGAAAACTTATCGCGTCCATCAATACAATCGCCGATGCTCACCCTTAATTCACTTGCATCCAGCTCGGTATTATACCTAGCCATAAAAACCGGATCGGTATTATCATCCAAGTGACTAAACCACAAACGATGCCCCCAATCCTTCACCCAATCTCCAGATGACACAGTTGGACCAAATTGAAAATCACCATTTAATTCCAGTTTATTATTAATTATTTCTTGGGAAAATAAACTTGCACTACTCAAAACTAAAGCTAATAAAAGACTACTTCTTTTCATAATAATAAAATTAAAATGTTAACACTAATAAGGATTATCTCAATCAATAAAATATTTATAGTGGATTGTATATTATCAAAAAGAATGATTCCGAAGTAAAGGAGAAATGACTTTAGACAAAAATAAAGAAAAAGATCAAAATATCCTAAAAAGTTACCCGGACAATTACAATGTTTATACATCACAATAAAAACCAGTATATCAATATCATATACGTTTCACAAAAAAAAGAACCCGGACAATTCAATATTTATTTTTATGCTACAAAATGAGATTGTAGAAAAAATAGGCAGATAGTGTTAGCTTATTAGAGCATTCATGAAAAATAAACCTTGATTCTGAAGCGTAGTTTACAAGCAGGCAAGGCGTAGTCTACATCCAGGCAAGGTATAGTCTCCAAACAACCTTTATAAGAGGTTGATAATGGGGTATTATTACAGCCTAAAGCATACAAATCCTAAATCCCTTCATCATATTTTTCATTATTCAATTATTTATATTACCTTTGCACACATAAAAGCCACAAAAAACTCGTGTTGGCTTATAAGGTTGTCTCTTTCTATTTTTTTGGACACCTCTATTTACTTATCAAACAACAATAATATATCACTATTTGAAATTCTGATTAATATATTAGTCAGGCTTGTGAAAGTCTGTATATATACTTTTTTAAATTATAGCATAAGATTTGATAAATCTCTATGTAAGAGATTTCTTGTCCGCCCGGCCTGTGAAGGTAGGGCGGATTTTTGTTTATATAATTATCATACTTAATAATTTGTTAAACAGAACTAAGAATTAAGCTAAATACAGAACCTTTTTAACCAAATATCTGTTTTGATTTAAAACTTAAACTTTTTATACGGCAGGCCATCTGTGAAGACAGCAAGCCGTAATATTTTATTTCTTTCCATCTATTATCTAAAAAGCGACTTAGTAAAAAAAATAATACATCACAAATAGTACAATTTTATTATTATAGCATTATCTTTGCATCCGTTAAAAACAGATGAGATGAACGAAGAAGAAATAATGCTAAATGGCCTCCTGATTGACAAATGCAAAGAAGAAGGAATTATGATAGCTTTGGTTGCTATCAACAGAGAGACAAAAGAAATTGAATTACCGCAGAGCTTTAAGGATATGGTCAACGACCCTAACTATTACATTTGCTACTGTCATAGAAGTGAAAAAGAAGAATATATTATTGAAAAAATAAAAGAAATACCCGATTAAAAGCCAGATAAGAATGAATTATACAAAACCATTCTTATCACAGGTTTCAATACGAAAAGAAAGCCGTTTCTTATCGTATTGAAACAACTTTCTTATATAGATATTTCAGAAGATACTACAATCAACCTGCTAACCGATCAATCCGGTATTTCCTCTCCATTTATATTTGCAGCAGCATAATCATCAAGAAAGAGCTCTACATTCTTAGCATGATGGGCAATATAGGCAGCAGGTCCCGTGTCACCAGAAGTATAAATCTCCTCCACCACTTCAGCTTTATTTCTGCCTGTGATCAAAAAAATTACCCGACGGGCATTAATAATAGGACAACCTGTCATCGCAATACGTTTCTGACCATTATTCGGGTTATAACTTACTTCATAAATCCTGTCAGAAGACAATAATTTCTCTTGTCCGGGGAAGATAGACGAGGTATGTCCGTCTCCGCCTGCTCCTAACAATATTACATCAAATACAGGCCAACCATCTTGCATAGGAACCTGACTTTCTACTACCTTGGAATACCGGACCGCTTCCTTATCGGGTCTATCCTCTCCTCTGATACGAAACACGTTTTCATAATCAATAGGAACCACGCCCACCAACAATGAGCGTACCATTCCATAATTGCTATCTGAGTTCTCGGGTGGGACACAACGTTCGTCTACAAAAAAAACTTTCATCCGCGTCCACGGAGTAATATCACTATATTCGTTTGCCCACAAGTCAAACATCAGCGCAGGAGTACTTCCACCACTTAAAGCAATATTGAAAGTCTTGCCGGGTTCATCTATCATAATTTTTATCAGATGAAGAATCAGTGCGCGTGCCGTCTCAATGGACGAAGGATAAATAAAAGGTTTCATAGTTCACAATATTGGTCTGTGTTCGTCAAATTCTTACAAGGATTAGTCCATTCAGCACCATGTTCGTGCATCATAGCCTCACTTTCGAGAGGGCCCCATGTACCGGCCGGATAACCATAAAGCGGTGCATCGGGATGTTCTTTCCAATAGTGGAGGATTGGATCAAAGAACCGCCAGGACGCCTCCACTGCGTCACTTCGTGTAAAGAGGGTAGGATCACCCTGGATACAGTCATCAATCAAACGGGCATAAGCATCGCCACTTGGCACGCCACCGAGTTGGTTATAACTGAAATCCATTGTTACTTGTTTCACTTCAAATCCCGCACCAGGTACTTTCATTCCTATTTTCAGGACAATACCTTCATTGGGTTGCAAGCGAAGGATTAGTTTATTGGCACGAGGACAATTACCTCCCGCACAATGAAACATCTGATGTGGGGTTTCACGGAAGTGTACCACTATTTCCGTAACTTTGGTAGGCATCTGCTTTCCGGTACGTATATAGAATGGAACACCACTCCAACGCCAGTTACTGATTCCTAATTTCATAGCAATATACGTCTCTGTCCGTGAGTCGGGATTTACATTTTTCTCTTCGCGATATCCTTTCTTATTACCAGAAGCTGTGTATTGACCACGAACAATATGTTCTTCAAAATCCTCCTCGGTCAATGGAGTTAGAGACTCATACACTTTCACCACTTCATTGCGGAACGTATCAGCATTAAATACAGCAGGAGGTTCCATGGCCGTCAATGCCACAAGCTGTATAAGATGATTCTGCACCATATCACGTAAAGCACCGGCAGTGTCATAAAAACCGCCACGCTGCTCAATACCCAGATTTTCAACAGCTGTTACCTCTATATAATCAATATAATTACGATTCCACAGAGGTTCAAATATCCCGTTAGCAAAACGGAAAGCAAGCAAATTTTGAGCGGTTTCCTTACCCAGGAAATGATCAATACGGTAAATCTGATGTTCATCAAACACAGAAGCATAGATACGATTCAACTCTTCAGCAGACTGAAGATCATATCCAAATGGTTTCTCCACGATAATACGTGCCCGTCCACGATTAAGATGCGCTTTTTTGAGGTGCAACGGAATCACTCCATACAAAGAAGGAGGTGTAGCCAGATAAAACAACAGATTATCCGGTTCCTTCTCTCCGGTAAGCTCCTCAATACGCTGACGAAGGCGGACATAGCCAGCCTCTATAGCAGGATCAATAGCCAGATAGTAAAGATGTTGTGTAAAGTTATCCATCAACTCTTTATCCTGTTCTTCGGGTTTCACAAATTGTTCAAGTTCAGTATAGATGTAAGCACGATAGTCAGTATCCGAATACACAGTACGTCCCACACCCATCACAGAAAACTCTCCTTTGAGACGCTTATCTCTGTACAAAGAGTACAAGGCAGGCATCAGCTTACGCTTAGTAAGATCGCCCGAAGCGCCAAAGATTATCATTACAAATTTATCCATTATTTTAGTAATTAGTAGTTAGTGATTAGTGGTAAGTGGTAAGTGATTAGTGATTAGTGGCTGCGCTATTATGCCGGATGGCACTAATCACTTATCACTAATCACTTATCACTAATTATTGTATGTTCCTGATTTCGTATCACCACCATGTCCTGTCCAGTTCTCATGGAAGAACTGTCCGCGGAGTTCATCTTTTCGTTCAAAAGTATGTGCACCAAAGTAATCGCGTTGCGCTTGTATCATGTTAGCAGGCAAATTGGCAGATACCAATGAGTAGAAATAATTCAATGCCGAAGAAAAAGCGGGAACAGGAAGTTCTTCACGCATAGCCTGCACCACCAGCGTTTTCCATCCGGATAACAATCCCTTTATTTCATCCCGGAAATAAGGCGCCAGCAAGAGGTTTTTGGGCTTATCCTTTACCTCAAAAGCAGCAGCAATGTCATTCAGGAAGATACTACGAATGATACAACCTCCACGCCACATACGTGCGATAGAAGACAAATCAAGCTTCCAGCCAAAAGTATCAGAAGCGCGCTGAAGAACAGCGAATCCCTGAGCATAAGAAACCAGCTTGGATGCATATAATGCAGCATAAATCTCTTTCACCAATTCCGGTTTATTATAAACAGCTTGTGTACGTTTACATTGAAATTGCCGTGAAGCTGTCTCGCGCAACTCTTTCTGAGCCGACAAACTTCGTTCAAATACCGCAGTGGCAATCAACCCCAAAGGCATACCCAGTTCCATGGCATTAATAACGGACCATTTTCCTGTGCCCTTCTGTCCGGCAGCATCCAGTATCTTATCCAACAGATACCCTCCCGACTTATCTGTATGCCGCAGGATATTTGCTGTAATTTCAATTAAATAGCTACGAAGTTTCCCTTCATTCCAATGAGAAAAGACATTCGCCATCTCTTCATTCTCCAGGTCAAGCAGATTCTTCATCACCCAGTACGCCTCAGCAATAAGTTGCATATCGCCATACTCTATGCCATTGTGTATCATCTTCACAAAATGTCCGGAACCTGCCGGCCCAATCCAATCACAACAAGGCGTACCATCCGATGCCTTTGCCGCAATACTTTGCAGAATAGGTTTCACCGCCGGCCAGGCTGCTACCGAACCACCAGGCATAATAGAAGCACCATTCAAAGCCCCTTCTTCACCACCAGACACACCGGCACCGACGAAAAGAAACCCCTTCGACTCAGCCAATGCCACACGACGATTGGTATCTTCATAATTGGAGTTACCACCATCAATCAAGATATCACCCGGAGAAAGTAAAGGGAAAAGTTGTTCCATTAATTCATCTACAGCACTACCGGCACGAACCATCATCATTATCTTTCGAGGCAAGGATATTGAATCTACAAATGTAGCAATATCAGTAAAACCTTCGATGTTTAGACCTTTAGCCCGCCCATTGAGAAATCGTTCTACCACTCCTTCTTCTACTCCGGGCACTGTACGGTTGTATACCGATACATTCCATCCTTTACTTGCCATATTCAAGGCTAAATTTTCGCCCATTACAGCCAAACCAATCAGCCCAACATCTGTTTTATTCTGTATTGACATAATTGTAAGATTTATCTAATTAGTTGTTTATTCTTTATTAATTTACTTATTTACTATAACATATACAATAAAATTTTGTTCGGCTATTTACAAAAAAAAATGCTACTTTTGTAGCAATTAAATAAAGTTTCGACCATGAAGAAAATCCATATCGGCCTGTTACCCCGCATTATTATTGCCATTTTGTTAGGAATTGCAGTTGGACACTTCTTTCCGGCCTCGTTAGTTCGCATATTTGTAACATTCAATGGTATCTTTAGTGAATTTCTAAATTTTTCTATTCCGCTCATCATTCTCGGACTGGTCACAATTGCCATTGCCGATATCGGAAAAGGAGCCGGCAAAATGCTGATTGTAACTGCACTGATAGCCTACGGAGCGACATTGTTTTCGGGTTTCCTCTCCTACTTTACCGGTGCTACTTTATTCCCATCCTTGATAGAGCCCGGAAGACCACTCGAAGAAGTGAGTGAAGCACAAGGCATACTTCCTTTCTTCTCCGTTGCCATCCCACCGCTAATGAATGTAATGACATCTTTGGTTCTCGCTTTCACATTAGGATTAGGATTGGCCGCACTACGCAGTGATGCCTTAAAGAATGTGGCAAGAGATTTCCAGGAGATTATTGTCCGCATGATCAGTGCTGTCATTCTGCCTTTGCTACCGCTCTACATCTTTGGTATATTTCTCAACATGACACACTCCGGACAAGTATTCTCCATCCTAATGGTATTCATCAAAATCATTGGAGTTATTTTCGCTTTGCACATTTTCTTATTGATTTTTCAATACTCTATTGCCGCACTGTTTGTTCAACGCAATCCTTTCAAATTATTAGGACGGATGCTACCAGCCTACTTTACCGCATTAGGAACTCAATCATCTGCTGCTACCATCCCTGTCACCTTGGAGCAGACAAAAAAGAATGGAGTATCAGCTGATATTGCCGGTTTTGTCATTCCACTCTGCGCCACGATCCATCTTTCGGGCAGTACACTAAAGATTGTAGCCTGTGCTTTGGCTTTAATGATGATGCAGGGTATGCCATTCGACTTCTCTCTTTTCGCAGGATTCATTTTTATGTTAGGCATCACCATGATAGCCGCACCTGGTGTTCCCGGAGGAGCTATTATGGCATCTTTAGGTATTTTACAATCCATGTTGGGCTTTGACGAATCAGCACAAGCATTAATGATAGCGTTGTACATTGCAATGGATAGTTTCGGCACAGCATGTAATGTTACGGGTGACGGAGCAATTGCACTAATTATAGACAAAATCATGGGAAAAAGCAAGCAGTGAACAAGTTAAACAAACAAGGAGAGCCCAGCAATACCTAAAATGAAAAGTATAGAAACAACCCTCCTTACCAATGATATCAAAACACTAAAAAAGGCGAACAATAGAATTCTTTGTTACTACGGGCCAGAACCATGTGCCAACTCATAAACCCGCCATGGAGCAGTTTTAAATTGAACAGAAACACAGATTGTTTTATCTAAAGAGTTTATCACTTTACAGTGAAGTTATTTGAAACAATGGTAGAAACAGACTATAAAGCCCTGGAAATCAAACAATAAAAAAATACGTACTTTTGGGGCACAAAAGTACGTATTTAAGACACTGTTAATATGCATTTTAAGTCACCGTTAAAATACTAAGTTTGCAAACAAGAGATTAAAGAGCCGTGACAGATAATAATAAATGTTACAACATTTCTGCCAATTTCCACACCTGTATATGTCGTATACCTTCTTTTGACGGCAATGCTACATTATCGAGAGATACTATCCACTTTTCATAATTATCCTGTATTGCCTCCAACGAAGCATACAAAGACTGCATCATCAACTCATTATCCAAAGCACACACACACTGAATGTAGATAATCCGGTCTCCTTTCCGTGCAAGAAAGTCAATCACTTTATTGCGATGTACACCTACATAAACAGCATATCCGGCACGTCGTAATTCAAGATAAACATGATTTTTAAACTTAGTGTCCTGTTCGCGGACAAAGAACGGATAAAGAAAACGCATGAAAGCCCAATCATTAATATAATAACGACAACTACCTAACACCACTTCCTTACTGCGAACCTGACAACGCTCTACACGATGAATCAGGAAAGTATTCTCGAGGTAACTGATATAATTGGCAATCGTATCATAGCTCGTCTTTCGCTGCTGCGAATTAAAATGAGCAACCAGATTAGTAACAGATACCAACTCGGACAGATGTGCTGCTAAATAGATAAGTACATCTTCAAAAAGCCGGGGATCTTTCACACGATATTGTTGCACAATATCACGAAACAGTGCAGTATCTTTAATAGAGGAGACATAATTCCATTTTACATCTTCCGTTGATAAAGTAGAAAGCCGGGGCAAGGAACACCCTTCCATATATGCAGCATAGCTCTTACCGGAAGCTTCTTCCCGCACACGTTCTCTATACTCTGCATAACTAAAAGGAAAGACCTCAAAACTCACATAATGCCGGTCCGGCATCCCTTCCGCATCGCAAGGAAGTATCTCTCTGCCGGACCCACTGATAAACAGCTCGCTACTGTTGACATAATCCTGCGAATGAGAATATACAAACTCTTCCCAACCTATGATGTTCTGTATCTCTTCAATAAATAGATAGATTTTTCCTACCGGATGAATTCGTTCCCGATAAGTAGATAAAAGTTCTTCAAGTCCTTCACGTCCGGATATGAAACCAGAATCGGTGAATGAACGATTTATATACAATATATTCCGTGCCGATACTCCCTCATCAAGTAAATGAAGCATAATCTGCCGGAGCAGATATGATTTCCCTGCCCCACGTTGGCCTATCAGTAACTTTATCAGTTTATTACCGATATAGCCAAAAATACGATTGGTATAACTCTTACGAATGAATCCGGCTTCCGGCAATCGTCCATTCCAATAATTAGAGAGACTTAATTCATTAAAACAATCATTCATATCCGAATATATTAATATCACAATTAAAAAATTCAATTAAAAATGATATTTATAAATCAAACAATACAATTTTCATTTATACTTGAATAATATTCGGCAAATATAAATATTTTCTGTTTAAACTAAAAAATTCCACCCTCATATATAGCTCTTATCCGAAAGAAAATACCGAATATTGCAACGATATTAGAAGCCAAAGTTAGAAGTCAGTAGTTAGAATCTATGCAACTTGATTATTTTTATGCCGAAGGGATTCTAACTACTAACTACCAAATTCTAACTATTAGCTATCAACTACCAAATTAATTATTTATAATATGAAGAAAGCTCTTATTTCTGGGATCACAGGGCAAGACGGTTCATTCCTTGCCGAATTTTTATTGCAAAAAGGTTATGAAGTACACGGTATACTCCGTCGTTCTTCTTCTTTCAACACCGGACGCATCGAACATCTTTATTTTGACGAATGGGTGCGCGACATGAAACAGAAACGTACTATCAACCTGCATTATGCCGACATGACTGATTCAAGTTCATTGATACGTGTCATCCAAATGGTACAACCCGACGAAATATACAACTTAGCTGCACAAAGCCATGTGAAGGTATCTTTTGATGTACCCGAATACACTGCGGAAGCAGATGCTATCGGCACACTACGTATGCTCGAAGCAGTACGCATCTTAGGACTGGAAAAGAAAACACGCATTTATCAGGCTTCTACCTCAGAGCTTTATGGCAAGGTACAGGAAGTACCTCAGAGTGAAACAACTCCGTTCTATCCGCGTAGCCCGTATGCAGTGGCCAAGCAATATGGCTTCTGGATTACAAAGAACTACCGCGAAAGTTACGGTATGTTTGCCGTAAACGGCATCCTCTTTAACCATGAGAGTGAACGTCGTGGAGAAACATTCGTAACCCGTAAAATAACACTGGCTGCAGCACGTATTGTACAAGGTGAACAAGACAAATTGTACTTGGGAAACCTGGATGCACGCCGTGACTGGGGATATGCGAAAGATTATGTAGAATGCATGTGGCTTATCCTGCAACATGACGTTCCGGAAGACTTTGTGATTGCTACCGGAGAAATGCACACCGTACGTGAGTTCTGTACACTTGCCTTTGCCGAAGCAGGAATCAACCTGCGTTGGGAAGGCGAAGGAATAGATGAAAAAGGCATCGACACCGTTACCGGAAAAGTATTAGTAGAAGTTGATCCGAAATATTTCCGTCCGGCTGAGGTGGAACAGCTACTGGGTAATCCTACGAAAGCTAAAACCGTATTAGGCTGGAATCCGTGTGCCACTCCATTCCCCGAATTAGTAAAGATCATGGTACGCCATGATATGAGAAAAGTACAGAAGATGATTGCAACCAAACAGGAGTAAGATCAATGGATAAAAATGCAAAGATATATGTAGCAGGACACCACGGACTTGTGGGTTCTGCTATCTGGAAAAACTTGCAAGAAAAAGGATATACCAATCTTGTAGGACGTACACACAAAGAGCTCGATTTGCTGGATGGTGTTGCCGTTCGTAACTTTTTTGATGAAGAACAACCGGAATATGTATTCTTAGCTGCCGCATTCGTGGGTGGCATCATGGCCAACAGTATTTATCGCGCTGACTTTATTTACAAGAATCTACAAATACAGCAGAATGTTATCGGCGAAAGTTTTCGTCACCATATTAAGAAACTACTATTCTTAGGTAGTACCTGTATCTATCCGCGGGATGCTGAACAACCAATGAAAGAAGAGGTGTTGCTGACTTCCCCGTTGGAATATACCAATGAGCCCTATGCCATCGCCAAAATTGCAGGATTGAAAATGTGCGAAAGCTTCAATTTGCAATATGGAACGAATTATATCGCTGTAATGCCTACCAACCTATATGGTCCGAATGATAACTTCGATCTGGAACGTAGCCATGTGTTACCGGCCATGATACGCAAAGTACATCTGGCACACTGCCTGAAAGAAGGAAACTGGGAAGGAGTACGCAAAGATATGAATGCCCGTCCGGTAGAAGGAATCGACGGTAAAAGCCCAAAAGAAGATATTCTGAACATCCTTAAAAAATATGGTATCAGTGATACGGAAGTATTGCTTTGGGGCACCGGAACACCGTTACGCGAATTCTTATGGAGTGAAGAAATGGCCGATGCCAGCGTATTCGTGATGGAACATGTAGATTTCAAGGATACCTATAAAGAAGGTAGCAAAGATATTCGTAATTGCCACATCAACATTGGCACAGGCAAAGAAATATCTATCCGCCAGCTTGCCGAACTGATTGTAGAAACAGTTGGTTATAAAGGTAAACTAACTTTTGACAGTACCAAGCCGGACGGTACGATGCGCAAGTTAACAGATCCTTCCAAACTACACGGATTAGGATGGCATCATAAAATCGAGATAGAGGAAGGGGTACAAAAAATGTACGACTGGTTTCTTAGTTGAAAATTGAAAATTGAAAGTTGAAAATTAGCTGCGCTAACATGCTGCATAGCAATTTTCAACTTTCAATTTTCAACTTTCAATTATAATAGTTATATTTGCACAATTTAATACCAAATGTGCAAAAAACAATGGAACAAAGTTTTATAGCTTACATTGAAAATAGTATCAAGAACAATTGGGACCTGGATGCCCTGACAGATTATAAGGGAGCCACCCTACAGTATAAAGACGTAGCCCGCAAGATCGAAAAGCTGCATATCATCTTTGAAGAAAGCGGTATTCAAAAAGGAGACAAGATAGCCGTCTGCGGACGAAACAGCTCTCACTGGGGAGTCACTTTTCTTGCTACATTAACCTACGGTGCAGTAATTGTACCGATTCTACACGAATTCAAAGCAGACAATGTACACAACATAGTCAATCATTCTGAAGCCAAACTCCTTTTCGTTGGCGATATGGTATGGGAAAACCTCAACGAATCGGCAATGCCACTACTCGAAGGTATCCTGATGATGACAGACTTCACTCTGCTGGTAACACGCAGTGAAAAACTGACATACGCCCGCGAACATCTGAACGAACTATTCGGCAAGAAATATCCGAAGAACTTCCGCAAAGAACATGTAGAATATCACAAAGACCAGCCCGAAGAACTGGCGGTTATCAACTATACATCCGGAACAACAAGCTATTCGAAGGGAGTAATGCTCCCCTACCGTAGTCTGTGGTCGAATACCAAATTCGGTTTTGAAGTACTAACGTTAAAGCCGGGTGACAAGATTGTATCTATGCTGCCAATGGCGCATATGTACGGACTGGCATTTGAATTTCTGTATGAATTTTCCGTAGGTTGCCAAATCTACTTCCTTACCCGGATGCCAAGTCCCAAAATTATCTTCCAGGCATTTGCAGAGGTGAAACCCAACCTGGTAGTAGCTGTACCACTTATCATCGAAAAGATTATAAAGAAAAATATCTTGCCTAAACTGGAAACTCCCACCATGAAGCTATTACTGAAAGTACCTGTTATTAATGATAAGATTAAGGCAACAGTACGCGAACAAATGATACAGGCCTTTGGTGGCAACTTTGAAGCTGTAATTGTGGGTGGTGCCGCTTTCAATCAGGAAGTGGAGCAATTTCTCAAGATGATCGAGTTCCCTTACACAGTGGGATATGGAATGACAGAATGTGGTCCTATTATCTGTTATGAGGATTGGAAATACTTCAAACCGGGTTCATGCGGAAAAGCTGCGCCCCGTATGGATGTAAGAATTCTTTCATCGGATCCTGAAAATATACCGGGAGAAATTGTTTGCAAAGGTCCCAATGTAATGCTGGGATATTACAAAAATGAAGAAGCCACCGAACAAGTAATTGATAAGGATGGCTGGTTGCATACCGGTGATCTGGCTCTGGAAGATGCCGATGGAAATATCACGATCAAAGGTCGCAGTAAGAATATGCTATTAGGTCCAAACGGGCAAAATATCTATCCGGAGGAGATTGAAGACAAGTTGAACAATCTGCCTTACGTATCGGAAAGTATCATCGTACAGCAAAATGAGAAATTGGTAGGTCTGGTATATCCCGACTTCGACGAAGCTTTTGCACATGGCTTGAAAAATGAAGATATGGAACGCGTAATGGAAGAAAACCGCGTTGCACTGAATGCCATGTTACCAGCATATAGCCAGATTTCAAAAATGAAAATATATCCGGAAGAGTTCGAAAAAACTCCCAAGAAATCAATCAAAAGATTCCTGTATCAGGAAGCAAAAGGATAAAAAAATTACAATTTGACTATTTACGATTTACTATTAGACGATTTACGATTTACGATTGAAATTAGTTTGCATAGTGTAACTTCAATCGTAAATAGTAAATCGTCTAATAGTAAATCCCCTAATCTCCTAATCGTTCCTTAATTTAAGATTGTCAGCATTATGAGAAACAAACTATTACTATCGGCAACCATACTCCCGGCGTTAAGCATTAGCAGCGATGTTCATGCAGCACAGGATCAGAAACATCCTAATATTATTATGTTTCTGGTGGATGACATGGGATGGCAGGATACCTCTCTTCCCTTTTGGACACAGCGTACACATTATAATAATATTTATGAAACGCCCAATATGGAGCGTTTAGCTGCACAAGGTATGATGTTTACGCAGGCCTACGCTTGCAGTATCAGCTCTCCAAGCCGTGTCAGTTTGTTTACAGGTATGAATGCAGCACGTCACCGGGTAACCAGTTGGACACTACGCAAAAATACAACACACGAGCAACCGGACTCCGTCATGATATATCCGGAATGGAATGTAAACGGTATTTGCCAGGAACCGGGAGTAGAAAGAACAACTCAAGTCACCACGCTGGCACAAGTTCTGAAAGACAACGGTTATCACACTATACACTGTGGGAAAGCTCATTTCGGAGCCAATAATACTCCGGGTGAAGATCCGCTGAAAATGGGATTTGAAGTGAATATAGCCGGACACGCCGCAGGTTCCCCTGCAAGTTATTACGGTAAAGAGAACTTTGGAAACAAACCCGATGGTAAAAGCCCGTTGGCTGCCGTACCAGGTCTGGAAAAATATCACGGTACAGATACATTTCTGAGCGAAGCACTCACACTGGAAGCAGAAAAAGCCTTGAATAATGCACAGAAGAGTGATAAGCCCTTCTTCCTGTATATGGCTCATTATGCAGTACACACGCCTATACAACCTGATCTGCGTTTCTATCAGAAGCATATCGATAAGGGATTGCCCCCGGTAGAAGCTGCCTATGCTACTCTTATAGAAGGGATGGATAAAAGCCTCGGTGACCTGATGGACTATCTGAAAGAAAACAATCTGGAAGACAACACCGTTATTCTCTTCATGTCAGACAATGGCGGACTGGCTGCGCATACACGCGCAGGGCAACTCCATGTGCAGAACTATCCACTTAACAGTGGTAAAGGCTCTGCTTATGAAGGAGGGGTTCGTGAACCGATGATTGTCAGCTGGCCTGGTAAAATTAAACCCGGAAGTAAATGTAATCACTACCTGATGATCGAAGACTTCTTTCCATCCATATTGGAAATAGCTGGTATATCGGACTATAAGACGATACAGCAACGGGATGGCATCAGTTTTGTACCTCTTCTTACTGAAAAAGGCAAAGTGCAGGATAGGGATATCTATTGGCATTATCCACACAGTTGGGGACCTTCGGGACCGGGAATCGGGGCAACGTGTGCCATTCGTTCGGGAGACTGGAAGCTGGTCTACTATTTTGACTCTGGTAAGCGGGAGTTATTCAATATAGCCAATGACATTAGTGAAAAACAGGATCTGGCAGGAAAAGAGCCACGCATCACGAAACAGTTGGCAGGAAAATTAAGTAACTACCTCCGTTCAGTTGATGCACAACGCCCCATTTTACGTAAAACTCAACAATTGGCACCTTGGCCGGATGAAGTAAAATAAGATGTATTCACCCTTAAAATTAGTAGATAAACAGATGAATAAAAGAATATTTTGTCTACCTCTTTCACTACTTTTTATAGTCACGGGCATAGTCTCCGCTCAAAACAAAAGTGCAGGCATTAATTTGTCTGTGTGGAAAGGAATCAGCACCCAACCGGCTGACAGTGCACAGACCACCTATTTTAATTTAGGGATCCTTTCTACCATGAACCGGTTGAACGGAGTAGGATTCAATGCATTTGGCAGCGTCATTGGCGGTAATATGAATGGCATACAATTCTCCGGACTTGCCAATATGGTAGGTGAAAGTATGCGCGGCGTACAATTATCGGGTATTAGTAACATCAACGGAAACAATATGGTGGGATTATCTGCCACTGGACTTGTCAACATTGCAGGCAATCAATCGAAAGGCGTCTTACTATCCGGAATGACGAGTATCAGTGGAGACAATACATCCGGTGTGATGGCAAGCGGTATTATGAATATATCGGGAGACGGAGCAAGTGGCGTACACCTGGCAGGACTTGCCAATATCACAGGCGCTACTTTCAACGGAGTAACAGCAGGAGGTTTACTGAATGTGATAGGTGAACATCTGAATGGTGTACAAATATCCGGGTTTGCCAACATAGTGGCATCGCGAATGAATGGTGTACAGATTGGACTGGGCAATTATGCAACAAAAGCCAAAGGGGTACAGATTGGATTAGTGAATTACTATAAAAATGAAATGAAGGGATTCCAATTGGGACTTGTCAATGCCAATCCGGACACAAAAGTACAAATGCTAATCTTTGGAGGTAACGCAACGAAAATCAACATAGGTGCCCGATCCAAAAATAAACTTTTTTATACCATTATAGGTGCCGGTACGCATTATTTAGATTTCAGTGATAAATTCTCTGCAACATTATTCTATCGGGGTGGTATTTGGCTACCTCTCTGCAAAGACCTGACAATTAGTGGTGACTTGGGATATCAACACATTGAGACATTCAAAAACAAAGATTACGGTATTCCGGCACGCCTCTACGGACTACAGGCCCGTTTAAATTTAGAATATCAGATCACAAAGAAATTCGGCATATTTGCCTCCGGTGGTTATGGTGGTAGCCGCTACTACAATAAAGACATCACATATGACAAAGGGGTGATTGCAGAAGCAGGAATCGTATTGTTTTAAAGGAGAAGGAAGAATGGAGAGGGGAGAAGTACTATGCAGCGTGATAGCGCAGCCTACTTCTCCCCTCTCCATTCTCCCTTCTATTATTGCTTTTCCTTAATCAACCCCGTCCTATACGCCACCAGTAGTTTTTTCAGATCCTGAATCTGTGTAACCAATTCTTTCCCTTTATCCGTATCTTTTACCATCATACGCTGAGAATTGAATTCAATTACAAAAGTGGTCGATTTGATATCCTGCCCTTCTTCTATGGCTTTTTGCGTAGACTGAAAGGGTTCGTGCTGCACCAGCTGTAAACCATGAGAGTGATATACCAATGTATATCCGGCAATACCGGTCTCCGGCTGATAGGCTTTTGAAAAGCCTCCATCAATCACAAGTAACTTTCCTCCGGCTTTCATTGGTTGTTCACCTTTAATGGTTTTCACCGGCACGTGTCCGTTAATGATATGTGTATGCACGCCTGTCACACCAAATTCTTCAAGTATCTGGTTACATATCTTCTCATTATCACGCAAAGTATAGTAATACCCTTTCTTTTCCTTATGCAGCTTTTTGTCAGCTATAAAATAACGTTCAAAAGTAGCCATCTTATCTTTATCGAACGAAGGAGCATCAGGGCCACACCACATATACCAGATGTAATCCATTGCAAAGAGCTTATCACCATCCTCGTCTTCATCAAAATAGGCCGTACGGATCAACTGATCAATCTTATCCATCAAATTCTTACCCCAGTATTCTTTCCCATGAATGGTTACGTGCTTGAAGCTGCCATCTTCATTAAGAGGAACAGAAGCATGATACAAAAGATTGGAATTACAAACCAGATACATTCCCCCATACGTAAACAGGCAACGCATATGTTTCTTCAACTTCTCACTATTCATAAACGAATAATGCAGCTTATCTACCAGTTCTCTTTCTTCATCGGTCAGGCGATATGGATCTTTGGGATCTATGGTTGGGAAATTAGTATCACGCATTTCATATTCCACACCTTCATAGACAAATACGCCTCGCTCGAAATCAATCTTCTCCAGCAGCTTCCGGTTCTCCATACCAAACTCCGGACGGCGATTAATAATATCCGCTTCCAGCTTAAACTGTATAATTGTAATGGCCTTATGCATCTGCGTGATAAGACGCAATGTCTTCTCATTGTATGCCGAATCAGCAAAATTCATTTTCGGTGCAAAAATAGTACAGGGGTCATCGGCATAAGTATCCATAGCAAAAGTTGCCAGTGGCAAAAGATTAATGCCATATCCATCTTCAAGTGTACCCAGATTACCATAACGCATGGACATACGAATCACATTTGCCATACAGCTCGTATTACCAGATGCAGCTCCTATCCAGAGAATATCATGGTTGCCCCACTGGATATCAAAATTATGATAATTACATAACGTATCCATAATGATATGTGCGCCGGGGCCACGATCGTAAATATCACCGACAATATGCAATGAATCGATGGTCAAACGCTGAATCAGATTGCACATAGCTATAATAAAATCATCGGCACGTTTGGTAGATATAATAGTACTGATAATGACATTGATATAAGCATGTTTATTGGGTTCAATGCTCGATTCGTGCAATAACTCCTGAATGATATAAGAAAATTCTTTAGGTAAAGACTTACGCACTTTAGAACGGGTATACTTGGAAGATACATTCTGACATACCTTTACCAATTGGTTAAGAGTAATCAAATACCAGTCGTCAAGGTCCTTCTCACGAGCCTTGACCAATTGCAATTTCTCTTCAGGATAATAAATCAGTGTACTGATCTCTTTCTTCTCTGATTCACGCAAAGTATTACCAAAAATCTCATTTACTTTTCGCTTCACTGCACCCGATGCATTTTTCAATACATGTTGAAAAGCCTCATATTCACCATGAATATCTGTCAGGAAGTGTTCTGTACCTTTGGGTAGATTCAGAATGGCTTCGAGATTTATTATCTCCGTACTGGCATCGGCAATAGTGGGAAAACTACGTGACAATAACTGCAAATAACGCAGGTCGCTCACAATACTTTCAGGGGTTATATTACTTTGGGCAGTCATGATATTTACGATTTATTCCCTACGGTCATGACCATTATTAATCCATAACACATAGGTACGTTGACAATTTACAATTTTACGATTTAAATTACTTATTTGTTTATTTTAAAGCCTACATACAAACTTCACAGCGCAGCCAATTTTCAACTAAATAAGATTTTCAACTCAACAAGAACATGAGTAATATCTGAGCAATAATGACACGCAAAAACATGCACAACGGATATACCGTGGCATAAGCTACAGACGGATTATCACCCGGAATAGTATCATTCACATAATTCAATGCCATCGGATTTGCCATACTTCCGCATAACATACCAGAGACTGAGCCAAAATCGATTTTCATTATCTTGAAAGCAAACATACCAACAATTGCGGTAGGAATAATGGTTAATCCGGCACCCAGACCAATCCACAACGCCCCTTCAGGACGAAATACCGTATCGAAGAAATGTGCACCGGCATCAAGCCCCAGACAAGCCAGATACATGGAAAGCCCCAATGCACGAAGCATCAGATTGGCACTGCGGGTAGTATAAGTGATCATGTGCATACGCGGGCCGAACGTACCAATCAGAATACCAACAATGATAGGTCCACCTGCCAATCCTAGTCTCACAGGAGCACTAATACCGGGAATAGAAATAGGAATAGCCCCAAGAGCCAATCCTAATATGATACCAATAAACACAGCCACCAGATTAGGCTCTTTCAAACTTTTTACAGCATTTCCCAATACTTTTTCCACATTCTGAATGGCAGCTGCCTCACCCACTACTGTCAGGCGGTCGCCAAGTTGCAAAGTAAGTTCAGAGGTAGCAAGTAACTGTACACCCGAACGATAAACACGGCTGATATTGATTCCATAATGATTTCTCAAACGAAGTGAACCGAGTTTCTTGCCGTTCAGTTCGGGGCGGGTTACCACAATACGTTGCGAAATAAGCTGGCTGTCAATAGCATTCCAATCAATATCTTCCTTATTCCAGTCAGTGTTTTCCTGTTCACCAAACAGTACAGTCAGAGCCAATACATCTTTTTCAGAAGTTATAACCAACAGACGGTCACCCTCTTTCAGAATCTTCTCAGAGGTAGGGATACTCACATTACCGTCTCTCCACAAACGAGATATGACGAATTTAGGATAACTCATATGAGCTATGTCCTTGACACTTTTATTGAAAATAGCAGGATTATGTACCTGAAAAGCAGCAATATAAGTTTTGTTAGTATCGTCTTTCTCTTTGATGGCAAGATCCTCTTTACGCACTAATACCTTCCGGATAAGTAACACCGCAAGAATCACTCCTATTACCCCCAATGGATAAGCAACTGCACAACCCAAAGCAGGAGTACTACTCTCCAGTCCCATCTGTTTTAAGGTTTGTTGTGCTGCTCCCAAAGCAGGAGTATTAGTAGTGGCCCCACAAAGAATACCAACCATATTAGGTAAAGAGACACCCGTTGTATAACTGCATAACACTGTAAGCAGGGTACCCAAGAGCACTACGGCAAGGGCCAGCATATTCAAAGTGATACCACCTTTACGAAAAGAACTGAAAAAGCCGGGCCCCACCTGAAGCCCCAATGCATAAACAAAGATGATAAGCCCGAAACTCTCGGCATAATTCAACATCTGCGGATCAACTGATAGTCCGAAATGTCCGGCAAAGATACCTGCAAAAAACACGAAAGTCACTCCAAGAGATATACCACAGATGTGTATTTTGCCTAATCCCAGCCCGATGGCAGATATAAGTGAGATAACAACTACGGCCTGCAAGGCTGAATGCTCGATGAAGAGACTATATAACCATTCCATAAATATAATTATTCAATGTGCCAATGTGCCAATTGACCGCACTGTAACATATCACATAGTAATTGGCATATTGATACATTGGCATATTGACACATTAATTTTTGCAAAGATAGAAACTATTTATGCGCGTACAAAACTTTTGTGTATCCATTTCATACTGTACCAACGACGAACAAAGATGATGCCCCGAATGTTTTCGTCCAGCAAAAAGGCCACCCACATACCACACAAACCCCAACCCCAATGAATTCCAAACAGATAGCCTCCGCCTACTGCCACAGTCCACATTACAACCAAACCGACATAAAAAGGATAATTCACATCGCCTGCTGCACGCAAAGCATTGGTAGCAAAAATATTGATAGGACGCCCTATTTCCAGTACAGTATCTATAACCAACACAATAACTCCCATACGAATAATCTCCGGATTGGTCGTTAGCCACCCCAAAATAGTACGTCCGGAAGCAGCAAGGATACAAGAGAGAATAAAAGTGATCATCACCGATTTTTTCATCACATACTTTCCCAGCAGAAAAGCAGCATGAGGTTTCTTTTCCCCTATCAGATGACCGATACAAATAGCTCCTCCCTGTGCCATTGATATACTGAAAAGATATACAAACATGATGATATTAACACAATAAGTTCGCGTTGCCAACGCTTCTACTCCCAGCATATTAATAAAGAATGTAATGACTACCTGCGAAGAGCTGTAAGATAACTGTTCACCCGCCGAAGGTAAACCAACTTTCATCAGATTTTTCAGTTCTATCCAGGGAAAAGGACGGAAATAGACAAGCGGAAAACGATGAATATGTTTGCGGAAAAGAATTATGAACAGAATTACCATTGCTACTCCCCGGCTGAATGCCGTAGAGATAGCAGCTCCTTCCACACCTAATTCCGGAAAACCAAACTTACCGAAAATCAATGAATAGTTCCCTATGATGTTGACAATGTTGACAACCACTGTGACCAACATCGGATAAATAGCTTTATTAGCACTACGAAGCGATGCCGATAAGGTGAGAGATATAGCCTGAAAGAAAGCAAACGAGCCAACAATACGCATATACTCTGCACCATCTGCCATTAGTTCCGGACCAAGCCCCATCCAACCGAGTATGGTGGTATTCATTGAATAAAGAAAAAGACTGATTGTTCCTCCCACAACCAGATTCACTAACAGTGATACTCCAACAACCTGTACCACTTTTTTTTCGAGCTTTGCACCTAAGTATTGCGAACATAAAACGGACGTTCCCAGATTGATTACCTCAAATACCAGGAACGTCAGCATTATAATTTGATTGACTACCCCTACGGCAGCAACACTGTTATCGGAATGACGGCTTAACATGATAGTGTCTACTGCACCAAGCATCATGATAAGCAGCGTTTCTATAAAGATAGGAGCAGCCAGCTTAGCCAGCCTCTTCTTAATACTCTCCTGCTGAATTTTGTGTGTCACTTTTTACCTCGTCTGAATTTCGGGGTGCAAAGGTATTCAATTTTAACGAAACCGAGAGTTGATTTATATCAAATAAGTTAGAGCCTGCCCTTATAGACTACATAATTATCCCATCCATCCAGATATCCTTCAAGGCGATTCGCCCAAAGATTCACTTCATCGAGATAAGAAACATCATTCGGGCCATATACCATACAAAGAGATGACTGTACTGCATTTTCCCAATTCCAGTTGAAACGATATTCATCCTCCCGTATTCTTCCATCAGGATACTGTATACGAATGTAATCCACTCCTCTTCTATCCAGATAAAAATCAATCTCCTGCCGGCAGTAATAACCATCCCTATTATAGTAAGTTCTCACCCAGGTACGGCTACACAGATCACGTGACTTATTATAATAGCTACCGCCAATATTGTCATCATCATAAAAACCATCTATTTCAATCTCACAAGCTGTTAGATTAACCATAGCAAAGGTCAGCAATACCAGTTTCAAATATTTAAAAGCTTTCGTTTTCATAATCTTTTTCCTTTCTTTTTATGTGTTTTTGCATAAAACAAAAGTAGGCAAACGTTTGATTGAAGCCAAAAGAAAAATCCTACATTCAATAAGGGAATAACCTAATCCTTAGAGGGAAATCTCACCTTTTTACTACCAAACGTTAACGCCGGCACCAAACTTCTTAATTCATGTTATAAATCAAGCTATTAAGCCTCATAAGTTTGCTATTCTCCCAGAAGTATGTATCTTTGTACTGTGTTTTTCATAGTATTAGATTTAAGGTTAACAAAAAGATTGGCTGTCTGGGATAGATAGCCTTTTTTTATGCTCTTATTTTAATTGCTACCCTCTTCCCTCCTGTTCTGAACAAAATCTCCTTTTAAGTGTATATAGGAAAATCATTCATCCTAAAACACTTAATTATGAAAATTTATTTTGTAAAAGCTGCTGCATGGACAATACTTACATGTACTACTTTATTTTTCACCGCATGTTCCAAAGACTCAATCAATATCAATATTGGCGAAAATGGGACAGAAGAAGGCCAATCTGATAACGGAACAGGAACTCCGGATCAAAAAGCATTAATCACTTTTCATGCTTCTATAGAGAGTAGAAATATGACACGCTCTCTTTCACCGATGCGTAAAGGAATAACAAGTTCTATATACGCATTCAAATCACCAGTTACTTCACTCGAAACTCCTTCTGCCGAAGGTATCTATACCACTGCTACCGTAGGGGTACTAACCGGTGTAGAAGGATATAAAATGTATCTGCCCAATGGCGTTTATTATTTCTACGCCATTTCTAACAACTCTTCTACAGCTTCTGCTAAATTCGTCAACGAGCGTTCAGAACCTTTGAACAACGGAGTAGATTATTTGTGGGCAAGTAACAAATTACAGGACGTTACGAGTACACAAGTGAGCATGCCTATTCTTTTTCAACACTGTGCCACCCAGATAGTATTCAACATCTCTGCCGGTAGCGGAATAAAACTGGACAAACTGGTTTCAGCTTCCATCACTCCAGCAAACCCGGGTGCTACTATGGACATGATTACCGGAGAAATAACTCCGTCTACAACGTATAGTACCGAAACAGCCAATATGGGAATTAATGGTTTCACAGCTCAATATATCATGCTTCCACTAAAAACCAATACAGCGATGCCGCTGACCTTGCAAATACTGGCAGATGGTGAAAATACTCCACGTACCTATAACGTAAACGTTCTTTTACCCAACGGAGAGTTGGCAGGAGGAGATTCTTACGTATTCAGTGCAGTGATTGATGGAAATTCTGTTTCATTTCCAAATGTTGAAGTATTAGGCTGGACCGAAGTAGACGAAACTGGTAAACCTCTTTATCCATCACAAAAACCGGACTAAAAAAGTTTTCACGTTTAACATTTGAAACATAGCCAATTAACGATATGCGGAAGAAAAAGTAGAAAAAAATCTTGCAGAAAGGTTTGCATAGTTCAAAACTTCCTCCTATCTTTGCACCGCATTTGAGAGAGAATGCGGGTTCAAGGAAGTTTGGGTGAGTGGCTGAAACCACCAGTTTGCTAAACTGACGTACGGGTAACCGTACCGCGAGTTCGAATCTCGCAGCTTCCGCTTAATCTCAACAAAAAAAGAGCTAAGTTATTAAGACTTGGCTCTTTTTAAATCTAAAATCGGTGGGTTCGTCTAACGGTTAGGACACATGCCTCTCACGCATGTAATACGAGTTCGATTCTCGTACCCACTACTAACTAATGATAAAGCAGTTACAATTCATTGTAGCTGCTTTTTTTATTATATTTATTTTTTAATTCCCATTTAATAGCAGTTTTCAAAAAGTATTGATTAAATTTGTAGTAATTATTTGGTAATAAAATATCTACAGATTTAAAAATGATAAAATCATAATACTATGGAACAAACAATATGGATTTTTTGGATCATATGGCTTATAGCAATAATAGCCCAGTTAGTAATGGTTATTAAATTCTTTCAGATGTCCTCAGATATCAAAGACATAAAAGAAATGATGAAGTATGATTTACGAACAAAATATCCCGAACTACAGAAAAACAAAGAAACAGAAGCACAAGTAGAAGATATAATAAAAGATAACCCAGGGAAATTCACATGGCAAAGTTGGGTAGCTTTAGCTATTCTATTGATAGGGATATTGGTTTTTCTTTTTAGCGGCAAATAGATTTACTCATAAAATAATGATCATTAGGAAAAGGGGGAAAATGCCTTTTCCACCCGATTCACTGATTTGCGTCAACCAATTTTATGCTTTTGCAAACAGTACCAATTACTGCTTATCAGAACACATTATAGCCCTATTTAGAAAATCATTCACATAAATGATTCTTATTTGTAATTTATAAATGCATGCCGATATCCTTGTATTTTATTCCAGTTCCCTCTTGTAAAATCGGGTATCTCTACAGGGACAGATCCGTTCTCTATCGAAAGTTTAGTCAAAGGAATTAGTGAACACCATTCTGCAAGATCATAAACATCCATATCTAATGGCAATCCGTGATGCAGACAATAGATTAATCTCGAATCCATGATGAAGTCCATACCACCGTGTCCGCCTACTTCTTTAGCCTGTGCTTCCATGGTTTTGACAATAGGATCTTTATACTGATTCATTAACCGGTTCTTTATTTCTTCGGGCATATACTCATGAGCAGTAAAGTTTTGCCCGCTTGTAATATCCGAAGGCAAATCACTGCTATTCAAAGCATAACCTTCCACCGGATATTTATTGGCAAACCCTTTAGTACCTGTGAGTTGGTATAAGCGACTGTAAGGACGTGGCGAAGCTACATTATGCTCAATCTGAATTGTCTTTCCTTTTTCCGTACGTATTAAAGTAAGTGTGACTTCTCCATTTTTCACTTTTTGCGCATCTTCACTATTTCCATGTTCTTTCAAATACTGAGGCAAAGAGAGAGGATCACTGTCCATTGCCACCAAATATTTCATCCGGTCACCACGATGAATATCGAGTAGCTGACAAGCTGGGCCCATACCATGTGTGGGATACACATCTCCCCTATTATTGAGATTATATTGCATACGCCAGTCTGCATTGTAGTCTCCCCAGTAATCTTGCAAACAATGATTATAAGCACCTTTTACATGGGTAATATCTCCAAATAGTCCTTGTTGTGCCATGTTCAGAGTTGTGATCTCAAAGAAATCATATACGCAGTTTTCCAACATCATACAGTGCTTTCGAGTACGTTCTGCCGTATTTACAACTTCCCATATCTCTTCCAAACTCATGGCTGCAGGTACTTCACAAGCCACGTGCTTGTCATGCTCCATAGCATAAACCATCATGGGGGTATGATGTAGCCAATCAGTAGCTATATAAATAAGGTCGATATCCGGTCTTTCGCACATTTGTTTCCAGGCATCCTCACTACCATAGTATTCAGTTGCTTCAGGCATATCGGCCTGATGAAGTATTTGTTGGCAACTATCTACTTTCGATTGATGCAGATCACATAGTGCTTTTATTTCAATTCCTTTTTGATGGGTAAAACGTCGGATGGCTTCACTACCTCGTGAGCCTAATCCGATAAATCCAATACGTACAGTTTCAATAGGAGGACAAGTTAACCCAATAGCATCCTGCTGCCCCAAAGGGCGTTCAGGAGCAAATACAACAAGAGGCTTGACTTCCTCCCTCTTTCTGGGCATTTCTGCTGTGAGAAACAAACCTATTGCTATACCAGCAACTACAAGTATAGCAGTCAACGGAAAGTATTTTTTCATAATAAATAGAATTTGGTAATTGATAATTAATACTTCTTCTCTTCTTTTAATGTGCTCTAAGGTTTATACTCTAAAAGAGCTATTGAGCCATGCAAATACTCACAAGAATATAAAAATAAAATATTAATTAACACTTTGACATTTATGTGCCTCCAAAAGGCTTTCAAAAATGATGTAAGTAGACGATAATTTCGTTTTTTTCTTGGTAGACAATGTAGAATTATCTATATTTGGAAACTTCTTTTTAATGCTCTGGCTCTTATATTCTTTTTATGAATTTAAATAATTCGTGTATGTCTATTATAAAACAATTATTTCTGAAAGGAGGAAAGTATGGAAGAACGCATACTTTTTTCTAAGATACAGCAAGGAGACACAGCATCTTTTGAATGGTTGTACAAAAAGTATCATCCTAAAATGTATATGTTCTGCAAAGGGATCCTACACGACGAGGATAAAACAAAAGATCTTGTTCAAGAATGTTTTATTGCCTTTTGGGAGCATCGTACTCAGATTAATGCTCCAGAAGCAATAAGTGTTTATCTATTTCGCATCATGAAACATCTTTGCTTGAAACAAATCCGGCGAGATTCATTACTCAACAATTTTTCTAATATAAATGAAGTGGCATTGAGAGAACTGGAACTTTCTTATTATACCCCTGAATGTAATGTTCTAAATGATTTATACTTTAAAGATCTGAATGAACAATATCAGGAAGCGCTTGATAAGCTACCCAAACAATGCCAAAACATTTTCCGAATGAACCGGAATGAGGGTATGAGAAGTGAAGAGATTGCCGCAGCACTGAACTTGTCTGTTCGTACTGTTGAAAATCAATTGTATAAGGGGCTAAAACAAATTAAGAAGTCAATGCAGGGATATCTTCCTTTATTGACTATCTTATTAATTAAGAACTTTTTAAAATAATATTGTGATGATTAGTGTCAATGAAGATTATTTTATGAAATATCTGAAGAATGAACTTACTGAGGACGAGACACGCCAATTAGTAGCATGGTTGCGTGATAACAAAGAGAATCAGAAGTTTCTTTTTTCATTGAAAGATTCTTATCTGTATCTAAATTATGAAAAAGATAAGAAAGAAGCCAATACTGAGCATGAATGGAAGAAATTCTCAGAAAGAACCGGTCTCGCTCCAAAATCAGCTCCTTTAGGCAAGCCTTTTACCTTGAAACAGGTTTGGTCCTCTGCAGCTATCATCCTGTTGTGTATTCTTAGTGGTTGGATAGCAGGAACGATTTATACAAGATTGAATATGCCACAAGGGTTAGTGACTTTAGAGACAGAAGTAGGACAACAAGCAAAAACCATATTGCCGGATGGAACAACAGTGCTTCTGAATGCTTGTTCCAAGCTGACCTATTCTCTGGAAGGCTGGAATAATACGCGCGACGTACGTTTGGAGGGTGAGGCAATCTTTGATGTAGTACACAAGGAAGATAAACCTTTTTATGTGCACACCTATAACTATTGTGTCCGTGTATTAGGCACGAATTTTAATGTAATGGCATATGGAAATGATCCGGAAGGGGTCGTTACATTGAAACATGGTAAGGTAGAGATTGGCATAGCGGGTAGTAACAAAAATATGTTTCTTCAGCCGGGAGAAAGTTTTGTATATGACAACCAAGCCGGAACCTATCGGATAGAACAACGTTCGTTAAAGCATGTCTATGCCTGGGAACGTAAAGAGATTATCTTTGAAGGGCATACGCTGGAAGAAAAGAAAGAAGAGCTTTTAAGACATTTCGGATATAAGTTTGAGGTAGCTCCGGAATTACAGAAAATGAGCTATAAAGCTACACTTCGCGACGAAAGTTTGAATGAATTTCTTGCGGCATTGGACAGTATTACTCCACAGATGTCCTACCATATTGATGTAAACCGAAAAATAGTCAAAGTGAGAAAATAAACGCATGGAAAAGATAAAGACTACTTTGATAGGTGCAGGATACCGAGGAAAACAACTGCTGCAATTCCTACAAAACTTTCCTTTTTTTGAAGTAATGGCAGTTGCCGATCCGTATATTGAAGAAACCGATATACCCGAAATTGTTTGTTACAACAATGGCGAAGAAGATTATTTAAATATGCTTGACCGGCATAAACCGGAATTGGTGTTCATCACTTCTCCCTGGCAGTGTCATGTTAATCATGCAATACAATGTGTGGAGAGGCAGTGTCATATTGCTTTGGAGATAAAAGGTGGACTTTATTTAGACGAGTATCAACCCCTGATTGATTTGGCAGAGCAAAAAAATTGTCGTGTTTTTCCTTTAGAGAATACGCTTTTCCGACGAGATATCTTGGCTTTATGCAATATGGTGAATGCCGGTGTATTCGGAGAAATTATATATATGCGCGGTGGATACCGACATGACTTACGCTCTTTATTGTTAGATGATTCCGGCAACATCGGTCATCGTGGTAAAACAGAAAGTGTATGGCGAAGCAAATTCTACCAGAGCGAAAACGGTGATCTTTATCCGACACATGGATTAGCTCCTCTTTGCATGATCGCCGGTATCAATCGGACAGATCACTTCAAATCTCTGACTTCGCTGGCTTCCAAGTCGGCTGGTTTATTACAACGAATAAAAGACCTGGGTGGAGATACAAATGTAGAAATCAGGATGGGAGATATTATTTCTACTCAAATAGAAACTGAAAAAGGAATTCTTATCTCGCTAATTCATGATACCACGTTGCCTCGTCCTCGTAGTTTGGATTTTGAAATACAAGGAACAAAAAGTATATGGCAGGGAGATAATAGCCGCATCTATGTGGAGGGTGTCAGCCCGGATGAAACCTGGGAATCTGATCTCTCCTACATTGAGCGTTACGAAAGTCTATATTGGCAGCAGTGGGGCGAAGATGCTCTATTACAGGATGCGCATCATCAAGGCATGGATTATATTATGTTGAAAGCATTAGAAGCTGATTTACAAGGAAAACTTGTCTACCCGGCTACTCTCAACGATCTTGCTTTGTGGACTTCCGTTTCTCCCTGGTCAAAAGTTTCAATTGCTGAGCGAAAAACAATTTATTTTCAATAATAAAAGAATCTTTATTCTGAACTGTTTCAAAAATTAAAAAGGTCCGTCGTTTCCGGCGGACCTTTATTAGTAGCGTTATTCAAAAATTAAGCTACCTATTGAAGCGTGTATCTCAGCGTAAAATTACCACTACCATTAGGAGTAACTGTAGCAGGATTACCATCCGAAATAGTAATTCCATCTTTCAAATCGACACTTACCTTATAATATCCTTCAACAGTTGGTAGTGTGAAATGAGTTGCATTACCGTTTAGTATATTAGAATTTGCATCGAAGTTTACGTTCGGTAATTCTATTTTTGTTTCACCGGAAGGATTTGTCAGTATAAATGCTACATCTCCTCCCCAACTGAACACGTAACATGTACCTTCGTAAACAAAACTGTTTCCTACGCGTACTAATGGAAGAGCACTATCTACCTGCCAATTCTGAGCAGTACCTGCTTGGGAATGCGCCCAACTCCATCCATACATATAGATTGCATCCGGATATCCACTTGCCGGACGGGCATAAGAGCTACCACTGAAAGCATCTATCTGAATAAAATATTTGCCGGTAGAGCTTGTCAAAGTCCAATTTGCGTTACCACTACCCGCGAACAAGTCTTTATTTGGAGTACAAAGCGATAAATCTACAGTATTGGAACTAATCGTCTCTCCTTTTGTTAGTTCAACTTCACCTTCATAGATATAGCTTGTGCCACTCTTTAATTGCAGTTGAGTGCCGGCAAAATCAATTCCATTGCCCAGAGTTACACCATTTGCCTTCACTTGTTCATTTGCAAATTCAAGAGTACGTTCACTACCTATAACAGAAACTTTGGTACATTCATCTCCTTCAAAATATACACGGATTTCAAAAGCACCACCTGCAGTAACCGGGAAGCTCTTACTTGTATCATATGCCGAACCAGTCGTGAGTTGAGTACCGTTCCATAATATAAATGAATCTTCTCCGGCCTTCTTCAATTGGAAGGTTCCTGCTGCAATAGAACCCCACATTCCTGTTTCTACATTATCTCCTTCGGGTGGGAACCAGGTATAGTAACGTAAATCACCACTTTCATATCCTTGCATACGCATCTTCGCTTTCTCTTCTTTTATTTCTCCATCTTGCCAGTGACCGGAAATAGTACCGAGAATATAATAACTATCTATAGATGGAAGAGACGTCCAACCATGTCTTTCTCCAAAAGTCAGTTCAAAAGTTTTAGGATTGAATGTGATTTTGCAAGAGGCTTCAATATCGCCACCAATAACAATGGAGTCTTTAGCCATTGTCTGGATCTCTCCATTGACGGTTCCCCAATATAATCCTGTATTGGTAGGAGTTGGAGAAATAATACCTTTTATATTGGCAGGAAAAGTCTCATCAGCTTCAAATACATCTCCGTTCGGATATAATTCGACAACAGACTTATTGCCCAACAAGAGGTATAACCTGTTGAAGGTTGGTACTTGTAAGGATGTTAAATCAAAACTTTGTACCGCCTCTCCATTCCGGCTGTTTTCCAGAATCACCTCCACTTTAAAAGTTCCTTCTTCTGCATTTTTCGGAAGAGGGATAGAGAATGTTTCATTCATTTGAAAACTCTGTCCCAACAACATCTGCTCTTTACGATAGAGTTCTGTATCATTTCCGTCTTTCAAAAGAATGATATACATTTTAAGATTCTTTTCGTCTGTTAATGTACCCGTTACGGAGACCTTATCTCCATAGAAAAGTCCACTTTGCGGAGATACAATAATGTTCATCTCCGGCTTGGGGGCATTACCTGCATTTGCAGGTTCATCGTCATCACAACCGCAAAAAAGTAACGGTAGAATAGCTGATAGTAATATAAAAAATCTTTTTAAGGACATAATCATATTTTTTAAAGGGTTAAGCTTTAAGGAATATTTTGTGGTCATACATCCACTTGACAATCAGCAGTACGATAGCTGATTGAAAGCAAATGCCAACCAAAGGATAATACACTCCGAACCACTGTTCCAGACCGAAAAACAGAGAGTCTGATATACTGCGGAAGTTTACCACTTCAAACAAACAGTATGCAGCTATGGAATTCATTCCATAATAATTGAGCCAATTTACTGCTCCCGACTTCCATCCTTTTATATCAATCAGGTAATAAAAGATACCCATGAGCAAGAAGCAGACACCACCATAAAAAAGGGTCATCGAACTGCTCCATATACGTTTGATAATTGGAAAAAGGGGATCCATCAACAAAGCCGCGGCCACAAGGAAGCCCCCCACCAGCAATAATACTTTCAAACGTTGAACAGGTTCTTTCCGAAGTCGGAGAATATGACCGGCAAAGCTGCCGAGCATCACAGTAACTATGAAATTCAAACTACTTAATATCCATGTGTAGTGGTAAGACGAATCGAAGCTCCATGTTCCGTTTGTCCAGATAACTCCATCACGCAAAGAGCCCAACACACAACGGTCTATCTCCTCTGCAATATTAGTTCCCGGTTCATAATTCATGTTACCTACTGTAGCGAAAACCAATAAATAAGTTATGAAGCATAGAACCGTAAAACCAATTTGCGTACGAAATGAGCACCATACGTAAAGCAGAGCTGCTACCACATACCCCACAGCAATCGCCTGGAGTGTATTTGCAAAAATGTGAAATTGCCTGATGTCTAATGCTAATAAGTTTCCTTGTACTACCCAGCCCAAAAAGAACAAGACAAAGAAACGCTTAAAAAGCCGGAAATAGAAATGACGGTCTATCTTTTCTCCTTGTTTGTATTTTGACATGGCAAACGGGATGGTGCTGCCGGACATAAACATAAACAGTGGCATTATCAAATCCCAGAATGCAACTCCCTGCCATTCTACATGAGTGAATTGGTTGATAATAGGATCCAATGACGGATTATTCTCTATTTCCAGCCAGGTCATAAGAATGGGTTGAAGCATCAACAAGCAGAACAGGTCAAAGCCCCTTAACAGGTCCAAGGAAGCCAAACGTTTATTAGCAGTTGCCATAAGTTATTTCTTTAAAGTAAATCTAATGGGTGATTGGCTCGCGGGCAAATCTGAAGATGCACTTACCTGAATGTCTATGCCCAGGTCATTGTATCCGGTTGCTGCTTCCCAACAATCTTTATTACCCAACCGAATAGCATATTCCGGTCGGTCATGTATAGTACTCACCGGATCCGGCAGATACAAATACAATTTGTAATCCCCTACCGCCAAATCAGTGGGCAATGCAACCTTGGCATTTATAGTCTCAACTTTATAGGGCTGCCATTTCCGTGGATCATCCGGCAAGGAGGCTACATAAGTAGTCTTTCCATCTTTTGAACGCAAAATCAATTCAACTTTTCTTGCATTAAACGGAGGAGCATAGCCCAAATTCTGCAAGGTGATAGCCGCATAAAGCTCACTACCCGGAGCATGTTTTTCAGAATACTCCCCTTTCTGCAAGACAATCCTATACCCCATTTCACGGATAATCCTGTCCATACATCCACCTGTGATCCAGGTATCGTTTACTCCTTTGTAATAATCTTCATTCAGATAAGACCAACGAAGATTACGCATCTCTGCTTGTGCTTTGTCACAATCAGCAGGATCTACCCCTTCCGGCGGACAAGTTTCTCCACCTATCGGCAGATAAAGTCCCTCCGCATTCAAATAGCTTTTATCAACAGCTACGTCTGTATAAGTACCATAATCATCAACACTGGCCATGAAACAATCGTTATGATGTCCTATTCGGGCTACAACTTTGCCACTGAATGCATCTTCTGCTTTGATAGCAATCTTCACCCCTATATAATTGCGTTTGTAATTGGGGGTTCTCACTTGCACGGTACGGTCTGTCGGCAAAACTTCCAGAATTTTATCCAGTATCGCTTTACGGGCTGCATCATTATTCAGATTATTGGTCGTATAGTACCATTCTCCCCATGAACCAATAAAACCTGCCTGCAATACAGCAATCACATCTTTATCTTCTTGAAGTATAGGTTTGATTTGATCCAAGTGTTGCAGGATCACCGAGAGCGGTGCATCCGGTTCATCCATAGCCAGAGAATAAGCAAAACGCAGAATCATTTTTATACCTGCCTTACGGGCTACCTCCATGTCTTGTTTTATCTGTGAGAGGAATGCATCGCTAATCGGTGCATTCTTGAAATCTTTCAGATAATAAAGACGATAGATAAGGGAAATCTGTTTTTGTCGGTAACTACGCAATGTTTGTTCCGAAAGTGCAGGTGTACCCTTGCTGTCTGTATATTTGTAGAAACCACGTTCAGGGTTAGGGAACAGTTCATTCGTTGATATATAATTCACCGTTTTTGTCGGGCCAACTTCCGTTTCACCACCATTAGAACCCTTGTCGTCAGCATTCGACTGATTATCACTTCCACATGCCGTAATACCCAAAATAAACAAGAAAGGTAATAAGGCCATTAAACTACTTCTTTTAAACATTCTATTTATCATAACCTGGATTTTGTTTTACTTGTCCTTTACCATCTGTTATGACAGAAAGAGGCAACGGATATAATTCTTTATATTTATTCGCATAAGGAGTCTGAGTTACATCAATAGCACGTTGTACAAATTTATCATGACGGATTAAATCTGCACGGTATTGTCCATTCTCACACCAGAATTCATGGCTTCTTTCTGTCAGAATCTGATCAATAAATTTTTCCTGAGTATTGACATCCTCCAGTTTCAGAGCTTTCAGTTTAGCACGCTCACGTATTGTGTTGACATACCCCAAAGCTTCGGTGTAATCTTTTGAAGTTGCTTCCGGTTTCATAACAAGTGCTTCTGCCAATGAAAGATACACATCTGCATAACGATAAATGATCACATCAATATCAGAATAGCCACCCGAACCTAATACTGCCGGATCATATCCGATCTTCAACGGAATAGGCCCTGTTGCCAAAGGTGAACCGGGAGTATTACGATCCACTATTTCTCCGGTTGCATTTGTGTAATGGCTGAGTAAATAAGTCTTTCGGGTATCAGCAGACTCAAATGTATCATAGAACCACCAGGTGCTGGTACATATACCCCAACCGGCTCCCATACCATTTTGGTTAAAATCAGTAGGAAGTGCTCCCATATGCCATTGATTCATACTCGGGCCCTCACCAGAAGAAGGGATAGCCCAAATAATCTCTTTATTGGCACTCCCTTGTCCACCAAGTTCAAACATAGCAGGATAGTCATTCATTAGCCGGTATCCATATTTGGAATCCATCAGTTCGCGGGCTAAAGTTTCTACCTTAGTATAGTAATCTTTGTTACTTACCGTTTCATGCAAATAGAGACGGATAAGCAACATTTTAGCCAGCCCTCTGCTGAATTTACCATACTCCGCAGCTCCCGGATAAGGAAGGTATTCAGAGGCAAATATAAGATCATCTTCAATGAACTTCACCATTTCTTCATGCGACAGTCGTGGCAAAGGAACTTCTTCCAGAGGATTTAGTAAGACCTCAATCGGAGCCACAACCAAAGGTCCATACATATCAAATAAGATGTAAGAAAGCATACCGCGTGCACATCTGACCTCTGCACTATAACGGGCTTTCAAATCGTCTGATAATGAACTTTTCTCAATGTAATCCAATACGAGCGTACAGCGACTAATCTTATTGGCATATCCGTAAGGCTCTTTATTTTCATAATAAAAGAAAGTCACTCCTTCTGTTTCCGGAAAGAAATTGAGTAACGAACAGTCGTATGCCGGCCCCCACGTTTGGGTCAGAATTTCAGTGGTTGCATCATTTACAAACATCACTCCCCGTTCAGAAGGAGAATGTATTCCATCCCACCAGTTACCACGAAGTGGGTAATAACAGGAAAGAACCAAGGCTTTCAGGTCTTCCTCACTTTTGGGAAAATTTGAAGGATTGATCTCAGAATAATCTACAGGATCAAGATCAATACAGCTACTCAGGCAGGTACCTATAAATACGATGGCTGCCAGATATGTTTTAATGTATCGTTTCATTATACTTGATTTTAGCGTTAAAAATATCAGAATGAGATATCAACTCCGAAGCTGAATGTTCTCGCATTGGGATATGAAGCGGTATAATAGTCCGTTTCAGGATCCAACCCGTCATAAGGAGTGATAATAAAAGCGTTGTTTATACTGGCATGTACGCGAAGGTTGGAAATCACTTTAGTTTTTGCCAACAAGTGTTTGGGCAATGTATATCCTAAAGTAATATTCTGCATACGGATAAACCATGCTTTCTGGTAATAGAAATCACCGGAACTATACGTATTTTCCCATCCCTGAAATGTGCTGGGATTGGTTGTAGACGGATTATCCCAAGTCCAACGATCTTTAACCGAGCGGAGAGCATTCAAGCCATACCGGGCAATACCGTCACCGGAAATTCCATATTCCATTGCGGTAGGATCTTCCATGATACGGTCAAACATTCCATTGAGGTGGAAGCTAAGATCAAAATCTTTGTACTTGAAAGTATTCGTCATTCCTGCCAGCCAACCCGGATCACTGGTTCCTATTAATTCCATATCGGCATCATCAATAATGTTGTCCGGATGCCCCAACAGTTGGAAACGTCCGTTTTCGTCAACCACCGGATCACCATTTGCATCGCGCACATATCCGTTGATATCTTTGATTACCAATTGTCCCGGAAGCAACAAAGGTTGTGCATCGGGCACTTTTTCACCAATTTGCAGAATATGATCGGCACGACGGGAGTAAATGGCTCTGATAGGTGCGTCATATTTTTCATATACGGCTGGTTTCCAGTCTGGGGTACGTTCTTTCCAACGGTCTTTGTACTTTGTAAAAGTAAGATCGGTAGACCAAAAGAAGTCTTTAGTCACAATATTTTTGGTATTCAGAGTTACTTCAATACCGGTGCTCTTCGTCTTTCCAATGTTCGCAATCACCTGCGTTATAGTCTGATAAGAATTTAAGGGTTTATAGTTCAAAAGATCTGAAATAACCTTATAGTAATATTCCACAGAACCACTGATGCGTCCATTAAAGAAGCCGAAATCAAGTCCCGCATTCCATTCGGTCGTTGTTTCCCATTTCAGGTCGGGGTTTTCCAAACGTCCTTGAAACACACCAATTTGCTTAGATTTATCTTCTTTATTATAGGCTTCCTGAGCATAGTAACTTGCAAATGCATTTGTGCTGATATCAGCATTACCGGTTTGCCCCCAGCTAAGTCTCAGTTTTAACATACTCAACCAGTCAGAAACTTTCGCCATAAAATCTTCCTCACTAATGGTCCACCCTAAAGCAACAGAAGGGAAATATCCCCATTTGTGGTTTCTGGCAAATACACTGGCACCGTCAGAGCGCAGAGTAGCTGTCAGTAAATAGCGGTCCTTTAAGATATAGTTGGCACGAAAAAAATAAGAAAGCATCTTATTTTCCGAACTGCCGGAACCTACTATCTTGTTTCCTCCACCGGCTCCCAGATTGTTATAAATAAATCCGTCCGTCAGGAAATTATTGTTTCCTGCATTCACTCCTTCATAATTGAATTGTTCGTAAGAAGTTCCTGCCAACAGATTTATTTTGTGGATTTTTGCAAAAGTTTTCAGATAGGTTGCCGTAGCCTCAAGCAAGTATTGGTTGTTATCCATACCGTATACGCTGGCTACTCCCTGCAGGTTGTATCCATTTAAAGTACTTTTAGGCTGATATGTTTTTCTACTTTGGGCAGCACGGTCTATGCCTGCATTTACACGCAATGTCAGTCCGTCCAAAGGACGTGCTTCGACGAAGATGTTACCCAATACACGGTCCGTATTGCCACGGTCCACGTTATTCAATAAAGAATAAGGATTCGGACGGGTACCAACCAATGGATTGGTAGGGTATTTGCCTGTTTCAGGATCATAAGCCTGTATTTGCGGCCCCATTTCGACGGCCGAACGGATAAGGCCTGAATTTTCCCATTTATCCGAACCGAGTTGTGTATTGTCATTAATAATACGAGTCATCGTCAGGTTTAACCCGGCTTTGAATATATTCAAAAACTCCTGGTCGATATTGGCTTTCATCGTGTAACGGGTCATTCCGGAGTTGCGTATAATACCTTCATGGTTGAAATAGTTGAATGACAACATGTATTGAGTTCCCTTATTTCCACCTTGCAAATTGATGTTGTGTTCCTGAATCAAACCGTTCCGTGTTACCAAATCCAACCAGTCTGTACCCGCTCCCGCATTGGCTATTTCTTGTTCTGTGTACGGACGGTTATATCTGATACCATTGACGGGAGACATTAACGCTTCCTCCAACGTTTTTGTACCCCAGGGAGCTACCTTATTATTCCAGATCCACAATTCCCAACTTGTTTTGTTTTTCTCTTCCATCCATTCCGGTAGAGAAAGTAAGTCATAAGTATCCGAATATTTCTGATAAGAGTAATTATAAGAATAGCTAACTTTCGTTTTTCCTTCTTTTCCACGTTTGGTTGTAATGATTACTACACCGTTGGCTGCACGAGCACCGTAGATAGACGTAGCACTGGCATCTTTCAATACTTCAATAGATTCTACATCGTTAGGATTCAAGAAGTTGAGTACACCTTGTGTTCCCGGATCCATTTTACGGTCTGAAGAAGCAATCTGGTCTAACTTTGCAATTGGAAATCCATCTACGATATACAACGGATCATTGTTTGCATTGATAGAACCGGCTCCACGTACAAGAATATCGAGCCCCCCACCCGGCTGTGCACTATTTTGACGAACATACAAACCAGCCGCTTTTCCTTCCAGGGCATGACCGATAGAAGAAATGCCTGCCAGTCCCATCTCGTCTGCTTTTATTGTAGAAATAGCTCCCGTCAAATCTCTCTTTTTAACAGTACCATAGCCTACAACAACTACATCGTCAAGCATATTTATATCTTCTTTAAGAACTATCCTCTGCCAATTGTTATTCTTTAAAGAGATCTCCTGAGGAATGTAGCCAACATACGTTACAACGATAGCATCACTGTTGTCTGGCAGTACCAACCGATAATTGCCATCACCGTTGGTTATTGTACCAGCCGCTTTTCCCTTGACTTGAATACTAACCCCTATCAGCTGGGTTCCATCTTCTCCTACTACACTTCCCGCTATCTCTTTCGGAAGTGCCTTCCCCCTTTGAAGCTTTGAGTTTTCTTGTTTCTTCAGAAGAATCTTCTTGTTGGCAATTGTATAGGTAATATTTGTACCACTCAATACCTTGTTCAGTACTACTCTTACATCCTGATTCTGTATTTTCACATTTACAAGCCGATTCACATCCACACTTTGTTCTTCAAAGAAAAATTTGTAGTCCGTCTGTTGTTCCACTTGTTTAATAAAAGTAGAAAAAGGCTGGTTGATTAAATCCAGAGTAATTGCTTTTTGGGCGTACACAGGTAAAGATACCCACCCACCAAATAGAAGTAAAAGGCTTAAACAGAGTCTTCGTATGAGGCTCGCTGTCATAAGATGCCCCTTTCGTGCTCTTTTCATACGCGTAAGATTTTAATTGTTTAACTAAGGTTTTATGAAATCTCGTTTATATTATACAAAGAGGCAATCGGAGAAAAAAATACTCATTCTTTTTTTTATGTTATAAAGCATAAAATATTTAGGTTGGGTATCTATGAGAAGATAAAAAACAAATCAGGTCTATGCAGACAATTTTATAATTAAAAAATTCAACCAGACTCTTCTATTGTTAATTATCATTTTATTCTTAATATTGCAATGAGTATTCTAACCATCAACCGTCTCTTTATAAAACAAGAGGCCAAAGCACGAAAAGAAAAGTCATTTCAAAATATATCCCAACTTAAATAATTAACATAATATTATGAAGAAAGCATTTATTAGTATTTTGATCTTATGTTCTGCTGTTTCTGCCATAGCACAGCAGTATGAAACAGCCGTAGCACCATTGAAAGGTGAAAAATGGTGGGGTGGTTTGGTTGCGCTGGGTAGCCACATGCCTTTTACTTCAACAACAGAATGGTACGATTTGAGTAAAAAGAACCTGAACAACCAGATTGTTCCGCTGATATTATCTTCCGAGGGCCGTTATATCTGGAGCGAACAGCCTTTCCGCTTCCGATTGCAAAATGACACACTACTTCTCAGTTCTGATTATGAAAAACTAAATGCTGTTTCTGCCGGAAAGACACTAAAGGATGCTTATCTGAGTGCTTCGGCTCAACACTTTCCACCTTCCCAGAAAATACCGGAAGAAAGATTCTTCTCCAAACCGCAGTATAATACATGGATTGAGTTGATGTACAACCAGAATCAGATTGACATAGAAAAATATGCCCAAGATATATTGGCTAATGACTTTCCGACAGGTATCTTTATGATAGATGATAACTGGCAGAAATATTATGGTAATTTTGAATTTAAGCCAGAAAAGTTTCCGGATGCAACAGGAATGATCAACCGTCTGCATAAACAAGGATTCAAGGTAATGTTATGGATAGCACCCTTTGTCTCTGCAGATAGTCCCGAGTATCGTTTGTTGGCAAAAAAAGGGTATTTGGTAAAGGAAAAAGACGGTATCACACCGGCTATGATACATTGGTGGAATGGCGTAAGTGCTTGTTATGATATGACAAATCCGGAGGCAGCTTCTTATCTGGAAGAACAGTTGCTTACTGCCCAAAGAAAATACGGAATTGACGGTTATAAATTTGATGCAGGTGATGTAAACCATTTTACAGGCGAATATGCCTTTCATGATCCGACTGCCAATGCATGTACTTTTTCTCAAAAATGGGCGGAACTGGGATTAAAGTTTCCGTATAATGAATTCCGTACTTCATTCAAGTTGGGTGGTCAGGCAATAGTACAGCGTTTGGGTGATAAATCTTATTCCTGGCAAGCTTCCTCGTTGTTAATTCCTGATATGATAGCGGCTGGCTTATTAGGGCATGCTTATACCTGTCCTGATATGATCGGTGGTGGAGAGTTCGGTTCATTTTTGAATATTGATACCGATAAATTCGATCAGGAATTGATTGTGCGTTCTTGTCAGATTCATGCATTCATGCCAATGATGCAGTTCTCAGTAGCTCCCTGGCGCATTCTTGACAAGAGACATTTGGATATATGTCGTAAATTTGCTCAATTCCATGAACAGATGGGAAGTTATATTTTGCAAGTAGCTATACATGCTTCTCAGACAGGCGAACCCATTGTGCAACATCTGGAATATGCATTTCCGCATCAGGGATTTGCCGATTGTCATGATCAGTTCATGTTAGGCGATAAATATATGGTAGCTCCTATGATAACAAAAGGAACTCATAGGACTGTAAAACTACCTAAGGGTGAATGGCGTGATGATATGGGTAAAAAGTTCAAAGGTCCGAAAACAATTGAAATAGAAGTCCCATTAGAACGTCTGCCTTATTTCGAACGTATTAAATAATACATTTTTATGTGCATTCACCCGAATTGCCCCCACTAAGTAATACAAGCGATATGATTGTTAGCGGATTCAACTTAATGGGGGCACTTCAATAAAACAAACTATCTTTTCCATCCGATTCATTGATTTATGTCAACTGATTTTGTATTTTTGCAAATATTATCAATTACTACTTATCAGAACACGTTATGGATCTATTAAAAGAAACAGTAGATGCTGTTGTAAATTCCCGATTTCCGGAAATGAGTAAAGAGGGGCGCGAACTGTTGGCAGAAGTCCTGATACGCAAAGAAAGTAATAAGGGAGAAATTGTGCTAAATGAAGGGCAGGTTTCGCATGATTTAATCTTCGTCGGAAAAGGGATGCTTCGCCAGTTCTATTACAAAAACGGAAAAGATGTTACTGAGCATTTTTCGTACGAAGGCTGCATCGTAATGTGTATTGAGAGTCTGCTAAAACAAGAACCTACCCGATTGATAGTAGAGGCACTGGAACAATCTACCCTCTTCCTCTTTCCCTACAATGCGTTGCAAAGATTGGTAGAAACATCACCGGAAATCAATATGTTCTATCGAAAGATACTGGAATATTCGCTTATCGTTTCACAGGTAAAGGCAGATTCCTGGCGCTTTGAAACAGCACATGAACGCTATAACCTGTTACTCGAGCATCATCCGGAAATTATCAAACGGGCACCACTATCGCACATAGCCTCCTATTTGTTGATGACACCCGAGACACTAAGCCGGGTACGGTCGGGAGTATTATAAAAATCCTCCCTTAACTTCGTCTGTACTCTTTGGGAGACATCCCAACGTAGTGCTTAAAGTACTTGCCAAAGAAAGACTGATTGGCAAAATGAAGATATTCGGCTATCTCCTGCACACTCATTTCAGAGGATTTAAGTAAAGCGCGTGCTTCAAGAATCACAAAATTATCAATCCATTCACCAGCCGTTTTACCACTCACTTCTTTCACTACTCCGGAAAGATGTTTAGGAGTAAGACACAACTTATTGGCATAGAATATTACAGAACGTTCCATTTTGTAACAAGCAGACACTTCACGCATAAATTTCTCAAAGAGTTCTTCCTTACGCGTCTTGGGACGAATCTCATCAACAGGCATATGTTTGCGACAAAAGTTATAAACATCATAAAACATAGCCGAAAGGATACCTTTGGCTATCTCCTTACGGAATGCATTATCTTTCATTTTCACTTTCTTCCACAAGAAAGAGTGATATTCCAACATGCAATCCTGCTCGGTTTTACTCAAAGGTATACAGGGATGCTCTTTGATATAAAACATAAAAGAAAGCAACTCTTTCATCTGCGTAAAAGTCCGGTCTATAAACTGAGGAGAAACAGCGATATAAATAGCACTGAAATCGTCGCTGACACCCAAGCTTTGGATTATCTGGTCAGGAAGAGTCATCAGCAAAGTTCCGGCAGTTACTTCAAACTCTCTCAGATTAACTCCTACCTTTCCCGACCCAGTAAGGCAAACGGCTATCACAGCAGCATTAATACGGTTAGGAAACTCATCCATAGGAACATCCGAAACATCATCGAATATGGCAAAATCATTGTCTATAAAATCTATCCTCCGTAATCCCTGTACAGAGGCTATATTCACTTGTGGAATTACTTCATTCTCCATTTTATCGTATCTTTTTCGCAAATATATATATTATTTCCATTTATAATAACCTATATCTCAAATAAAGCGAAAAATAGAACAATTATAAATCAAAAAAATGCCATACGTTTTATTTCGCATGGCATTCATTCTGCATTTACAGACAAGTACAATCAGTTCATAATCTTAATACCGATAAAATAAGTTCTGGGCTGTGTAGGACCATAGAAATAACCCGAATCACGAAATTCTCCTTTATCAAGATCTTTCTGAAAACTATTGAATATGTTTTGTACACCACCATTCAGTTGCAGTTTGATATGATCGTGTAGTATAAAAGTATAGTTCAGTTTCAGATTAAGATCGAAAAATTGAGGAGTATGTTCCATACGATCTTCGGGGATATAACCCGCCATATGGGGTACAATCATCTTTCCGGTATAGGTACCCGACAGAGAAAAATCAAAGTGTTCCGTAGGTGCAGAGGTAAAAGTAAAGTATCCGTAATAATCGGGAGTACGGGGCATACGCCGGGTAGTCAGTGCAGGTATCCCCTCTTCTTCTACTGCGTCACGCCATACCACATCATGAGTATAACGACTACGTTGCGCTGTAAAGCCTAACTGGAATTGAACTTCACGCCCATGAGCAATCTTCGCATCAAGATTTGCGCCATAAACACGTGCACCATGAGCATTACGACGTTCTTTTATCATATCTCCGTTTTCATCTTCACCAATATTCACCAATGTAAACACATGACGCAGATCGGTGTAGAAACCTTCTAACAATATATTTGCCAGCCAATGTCCAATAGGCAATGTCCAGTCCACAGAGCCGCTGTAACTATTAGAACGTTCCTCACGCAAATTGTCTGCCAGCTTAATCTGAATACCTTCACCTCCTACGGCTGTCACATGAAGATCTTCGTCATAAGCCTGTGGAGCACGAAAACCGGTAGAATATGTGAGGCGTGCCTGAAGATTATCCATCGGCTTATAAAGCAGATTGACACGAGGACTGAAAATCAGTTTATCAATCAGGTTGTGCTTATCCATACGCAAACCAACGAGCATCGTGAGCTGTCTCATACGCCACTCGTTCTGAACAAAAGTACCGGCTATGCGTACATTTTGTTTCATGTCACGGTGATACCCGGTCATGACATCATGCAAGGCATTATCCTGATATTCAAAACCACCGGTAAAAGTGGCCGGAGCAAAAAGGCAATTATTCATCTGCCCCACATACATGCCACCCAGTACCCAGGTAAGATCATCTGTTTTACCATACGCTTTGAGATTCTTCTGAGCACCATAATAGCTGTTACGATCCGTATGCTGGATAGAACCGTATAAAGACATTTTATGTTTTGCTTCATTCCAATAGTGATCATAGCTCAATCCGCCACTATTAATAATATGTTTAGTCTGCTCAGTTATATCGGTTTCATGTGGTTGAAGGTTAAATTTGTTTCCGCCACGGCGAAACTCATTGGTAGTGTGATATTCAATATTGATACGACTATTGTATGAAGGACGATAGTAAGCACGGAGTCCAAAGGTATTCATATTCAGTTTGCCCAATTCGGAAAAGCCGTCACCATCGGCATCATAAGGGTTGCGGTTACGATACGTCTCGTACAAAGCAATGCCATACGTATTATCTTTGGCAACGAGCGAAACATTCCCACCCATATATTGTTCCCAAGATTTACCATTCATATTTGACATCATGCTGGATACCTGAAAAGAATTACTGACTGGATCTTTCGTAATAATATTGATAGTACCTCCTACGGCATTAGCACCAAATAAAGCAGATCCACCACCACGCACTATCTCTACACGTTCTACCATATTCACCGGAATCTGTTCCAGCCCGTATACCCCGGAAAGGGCACTAATAACCGGACGGCTATTTATCAGGATCTGGGAGTACGGACCTTCCAAACCATTGATACGTACCTGTGGGAAGCCACAATTCTGACAGTTATTCTCTACACGAAGCCCCGACTGATAATTTAGTGACTTAGCAAGATCGGTAGAGTTTACCGTTTCAAATAGCTTTGCACTCATCACATTAACTACCACAGGAGCTTCCCGGCGGCTAACCTCATTACGATTGGCAGAAACCACTACTTCATCAGTCATGAAGCTCTCTTCCTCCAATTGGAAATGAAGAACAGCCGTAAAGTCTTTACTCACTGTCACTGTCTTCTCCTGGTTTTTATAGCCCATGGCTTGTACCCGCAGCGTATATTTACCCGGAGCAAGGTTACGAAACTCAAACTGCCCCTCATCATTAGAAACAGCACCGGACGTACGGAGCTTTTCGGGAACAGCACCATCATTATAACTAACCACACGTACAGTGGCATATGGAACATTCTCTTCGGTTCCTTTCACAATAACGTGACCGGAAATCATATTGCCCTCCTTGATAGGATTGACAGCATAAGTAATCATGCTTAGGCATAGAAGCATAAGCAGGATGATATTTTTTTTCATTCTGAAATTACAATATTATATATAGTGAACAAAGAAAAAAAGAATAATAATTCAATAATCAACAACAGGAATACATGTAACGTATCTGCTACAACAAACTATTAAATTATCATTTTCAAGCCCGTATTGCAGGCGGGGCACGAAGAGAAAGTACCCGCAAATGCATTCCTGACACAACAGGAATCTCCGGCTGTACTTCCACATAGAAAAGTAACGGACATACAGGATCTATTACATTGACCGGTATATCAGCTTCCAACGAATGGAAAGAAGACAAGCGGTCAATTACAACAATCTCGGTTTTAGTGTGGGTGTGTTTGCCATGACTGGGGTGAGAGTGAACTATCATGACACCATTGACGTAGTGTACATGGGTAAACATCGTAATGCCTGCCTGATACACGGTAAATAGCGTCAGCAACAGAAGGGATGATAGAACTCTTTTTACACGTCTCACCTGTTATAGTCTCTTTATTTTAAAATTGAGGTGCAAAGTTAAGCATTATCTCAAAGATTTTTAAATAAAAAGAGGATGTATTTAACAAATTACCTACAAATAGGTACAAAGTTCTTCGAGATACTTCCTATCCGTTTCATCAAAAGTACTCAGCTGTTCACTATCAATATCGAGTACTCCCCACACCTCACCATCTTTTAGCAACGGCACTACAATTTCCGAACGAGACAGAGAGCTACAGGCTATATGTCCCGGAAAAGCATCTACATCAGGTACAATCAGTGTCTGCTTCTCCTGCCAGGCAGTACCACAAACCCCTCTCCCCTTACGAATGCGTGTACAAGCAATAGGTCCCTGAAAAGGAGCAAGTACCAACTCATTCTCCTTAACCAGATAAAACCCAACCCAGAAGAAGCGAAACGCCTCTTTCAAAGCAGCAGTAACATTAGCCAAGTTGGCTATTAAATCAATCTCTCCTTCAACAAGAGACTTTATTTGTGGCAACAAAGAAGAATATTGCTCTTCTTTACTACCGGATATAAGAATTAAATTTTCAGACACGGCGAGAATAATTAGTGAGTAGTGAGTAGTGATAAGTGAGCAGGTGAGTAGTGATTAACAACTACACTATAGTCCGCATGGAACTAATCACTTATCACTAATCACTTACCACTATTTAAACAGTTTTTCATAATCTCTCTCTGCAGCCGGCACCGTCCAATCTTCTGGAATAAACTTCCACTGATTCAAAGCACGAGGATCGAGCGTACCTTTCTTCTCAATGTAACTCATCAGATAATAGCGCAAATCTTTATCTGTGGAAAAGATAATACGATCTTTCAACTCATTCTGAGGGATACCTGCACCTTTTGTCAACAGTTCACCTCCTCCATTGCCACGATAGGAGTTGAGAGCAACCTTATAAATCTTATCCATGCTGAAAGGAGTACCGTCCGCCATACTGATAATCGTCACTTTTTCCCCTTGGGGTTTCGTAACATCTACTGTATAAATGATGCCCGCAGCAGAATCAAAATTAAAGCTGAAGTTCTGAAACGAAGCACGATCTTCTGCCCCTTCACGACGTTTCTTCTTAAACCACAACAAATGATCATCGGGAGATTTCATCTGATTAGTCCACATATAATAAGAAGCTTCAAGAACGTCTTTTATCTCCCTGCCAGAAAGTGTCATCACATAAAGCATATTCTCATACTTATATAAATTGAACATATCGCTGACATGAATATCGCCCTTTTTAATCTCGGCATCAAATGACAACGGAGCAGTAAAAGAAATATCAGCACCGGATATATCAAGTTGCAGGGAATGAATAAAATCAATAAAAGCCGAAGGACCAAAATAGGCCGGACGGGTAGATATATCTTCAGTAAAAGTACCTATCTTTTTTGACACAAACAGCTTTACTGCATTATACTGAGGGGTAAATTCTTTTATAAAATCCTCACTGATACCATAATCCTCTGTGGGAGTAAGTACTCCTTCAATCTGCTTGCTCTGCACTTTACCATCTTTCAGTTTTACCGTCACATCCACATTGGAAACTACAATTCCATTACTGGCCGGATCAATAACCAATACAGAATCACCCGCAACGTTCACAATCTTTTTACACTCACGGGCATGATCATGCCCCATCAGTACAATATCAAAACCGGGAACATTTTTTGCCACATTCAGTGATGCATTCTCATTATATTTACCAGACATACGAAAAGCATCCTGCCCGGCATGGAAAAGTCCGACTACAATATCCGGATTCTCTTTCTCACGGATAATCTTCATCCATTTCTGTGCCGTTTGCTCCATATCATCAAAGCGAAGTCCCTGCCACAGATTTTCTGAAAGCCACGCAGGAATAGCAGGAGTAATCATGCCCAATACTACTATTTTAACTCCGTCCCGTTCTAATACTTTATAAGGTTTCAGATGAGTTTCACCAGTGGCAGTATCAATAATGTTTGCACCAAGCACAGGAAAATTGCATTCGCCAATCCAACGATCAAAAACGCCGCGACCGGTTTCTACATCATGATTTCCCATGTTACCGGCATCATACTTCATATAGTTCATCATCTCGGCACAGAGATGAGGAGAAACCGTATCTATATAATTATAATAATAAGCGGTAGGCTGGCCTTGCAATATATCACCGTTATCAAGCAGAATAAGATTATCTTTGTAAGTCTCACGCTCCTTCTGCACCAATGCATAAATACGCGCCAGACTTCCTCCCCATTCTTTTTGGGTAATGAAATTATAGGGATAATAATTACCATGTACATCACTGGTCTGTACAATTTTCAATTTCACCTTACGCTCTTGTGCCGGCAACGCCAACATAAAGCATAACAGTAAGGTACAAATAGAAATAAATCTTTTCATAAGATTATAATGTTATAGGGTTATAAAGTTGTAATGTTATAAAGTTGTTGTAAGTTATAATGTTATAATTGAGATTGACGTTATTGACTTTAAAAGAGTTATGTGGTCATCACATTATACAACTCTTTATAACCCTATAACTTCTTCCTATATAACCGGCATTGAAAAAACAAAACGGGCTCCTTCGATATAGTCCGGATCCACCCATATCTCACCACCCCATTTCTCAACAGTGAGCTTACAGATGGACAATCCCAATCCTGTCCCTTGTGCATATTCGTCTAATTTTTCAAAGCGTTCAAATACTAACTTTTGTTTCTCCTTTGGAATGCCGCAACCAGTATCAGTCACAGAAAAAAAGGCTAACTTCCGCCCTTCATCCACCGAAAAGTCCAAAGTAATAACACCATCTTGTGTAAATTTAGCAGAGTTGGAAAGCAGATTAATAATAACTTGCTGCAATCGCTGTACGTCCGTATTGATTACAAAATCCTCATGCTTACTGGTAAACACAAATTTATTATTGGATTTACGGGAAAAATCTACAGAAGTTAACACCTGTCGGCACAGCTGAACTACATCACAAGGTTCTTTTGTCATCCTCACCCTGTCTGCATCAAGCCGAGAGAGATCGAGTATATCATTTATTAATCGAAGTAACAGGTCTGAATTGGATTTAATGATTTCCGAATACCCCTTTCTATCTTCGTCGGAACTTCCTTCGGCAGTCAACACATCCGAAAAGCCCACAATAGCATTCAGCGGAGTACGTATCTCATGGCTCATATTGGCCAAGAAGGCACTCTTCAGCCGATTGGATTCTTCAGCACGATCTTTGGCTTCACGCAAATCTACTTCCGACCGTTGCAAGTCATCCTTCAAACGTTTTGTTCTAAAATAGAAAAAGAGTGAAATGATCAGTCCACCTACTAATATTACAAATATGCTGATTGCTGCCCATATCTGATACATATATAGCTGATAGAAAGATACAGGTTTGCCAACTATTTCCACATGAAAAGGCAAAGATTTTATATCCAATTTCAAATCTTTCACTTTCTTATAGTCAAGTACAGCCTTACTGCCTACTATCTCTACATGACTGACCGTATCTTTCGGATTATCAAGCAGACGAATGGCTTCACGAGCCATTTCACGACCAAAAGGCCGATAAGCAGGAATTACTCCACCAACAGCCCAATAACCCAGTCCAATAGAAGCCGGAGTAAAAGCGGGTACCGTAGGATTAGCCTCCATCATCATATAAGTGGCATTACGCATAAAATAGCTTTCATTCATATCCACACGCCACGTACCCACCATGACCGCCGTATTTTCAGGCAACTTCTGGAACTTGTCCAAAATAGTATAAATTGTATTAGAACGTCCGTCCAATAATATCAAATCCATTTCCGGGAACTTCTTCATTTCTTCCCTCACAAGTGCCTGCATGGCAACTCCTCCATATGTATTATCAGAGATAAAAGCGATATGGCGCGTATCGGGATAGAGGTGTTTAAGCAATTGTATATTACCCTCAATATCATATTCATAAACAAAGCCTGCTCTCACTTTATGGTGCCCAAGATCATCAGAAACAAAATCTACAGATTCAGGCATCCATTCTTTCAGATTAATTGTATCTTCCGGTAAAATCACCGCATTCCGACTGGTCAAGCTACACATTACCGGTATTTGTGCCACCAATGAATCTTCCTGTGACAAATAAGATGCCCATGCCTCCTGCCCTAACAAAATAATAAGCTCCGGTCGTTGAGTTTCCGTATATTTAGAAAGAATCTGCTGCATCATTCCCTTCCATTGAGGAGCCTCCGAAAAGCTTTTGCAGTTCATATTCTCAATCTCAATATTATACTTACCACCGCATCTTGTATATTCATCCATGAAATCGGAGATGGTTACCGAAGTCTGATGAGCAGCCGGATTATAAGAGCAAATAATCAGAATAGACCGGGTATCCTGAGCTGCATAGCCCACCACTGGCCAAAGAAAAACAATGGGAAGGAGGAAGGAAAAGACATATCGGATATATGGCAACATATTTATATATACGCGTTTTTTTGTTGCCGCAAATATACTAAAAGTTGGCAATTAATAGGAGATTAATATGTACATTTGTCAGCGAATCATTATAAAAACATTTATGGAATTATTTCACAAGATGATTTCTGCTGCTTTGAATATATCAGAGAAGCAGGTCAGTAACACTTTGAATCTACTAAAAGACGGCGCTACCATTCCTTTTATCAGCCGTTATCGTAAAGAAGCTACAGGAGGCCTGGATGAGGTACAGGTAGAAAACATAAAAACCCAGTACGACAAACTCTGTGAGATAGTCAAGCGTAAAGAAACCATTCTCACCACTATCAACGAACAGGGTAAACTGACTGCCGAACTGCAAAAACGTATTGAAAGCACCTGGGATACTACTGAATTGGAAGACATCTACCTCCCCTATAAGCCCAAACGTAAAACCAGAGCGGAAGCCGCTCGCCAAAAAGGGCTTGAACCCCTTGCAATGGTATTGATGCTACAACGCGAAAATAATCTTGATGTTAAAGCTGCCACCTTTGTAAAAGGAGACGTGAAAGATGTGGAAGATGCTCTGAAAGGTGCGCGCGATATTATAGCCGAACAGGTTAATGAAGACGAACGTGCCCGTAATGCCATACGTAACCAATTCAATCGTCAGGCTATAATCAGTGCCAAAGTGGTGAAAGGTAAAGAAGAGGAAGCTGCAAAATACCGCGACTACTTTGATTTTTCCGAACCATTAAAGCGTTGCACTTCGCATCGATTATTAGCCATCCGCCGTGCCGAAGCAGAAGGTTTGCTAAAGGTATCTATTACCCCGGATGACGAGGAATGCATCGAGAGGCTCGAACGCCAGTTCGTTCGTAGCAATAACGAATGCGCCCGACAAGTAGCAGAAGCGGTACAGGACTCATACAAACGACTGCTAAAGCCCTCTATCGAAACCGAATTTGCCACTATGACAAAGGAGAAAGCCGACGAAGAAGCGATCCGTGTATTTGCCGAGAATCTTCGCCAATTGCTCCTTGCCCCGCCATTGGGGCAGAAACGGGTATTGGGTATAGATCCCGGATTCCGTACAGGATGTAAGGTAGTATGTATGGATGCACAGGGCAATCTGCTGCATAATGAAAATATCTATCCTCATCCACCGGTAGATAAGAAGAAAGAGGCCGCAGCCAAGCTACGTAAAATGGTAGAAGCCTATCAAATAGATGCCATCGCCATCGGAAACGGTACAGCCAGCCGGGAAACGGAATTCTTTGTTACCACCCAGCAATTCGACCGTCCCTTACAGGTATTTGTTGTCAGTGAGCAAGGTGCTTCCATCTATTCAGCTTCTAAAATAGCCCGTGATGAGTTCCCCGAATATGACGTAACCGTACGTGGTGCCGTTTCAATAGGACGCCGATTAATGGATCCGCTTGCCGAACTGGTAAAAATTGATCCGAAATCCATCGGTGTGGGACAGTATCAGCACGATGTAGACCAAACCAAACTAAAAAAGGCACTTGATCAGACAGTAGAGAATTGCGTAAACCTGGTAGGCGTTAACCTCAATACAGCCAGTAGTCATCTGTTGACCTATATCTCCGGATTAGGACCACAGTTGGCACAAAATATAGTAAACTATCGTGCCGAAAACGGTGCTTTCGATTCACGTAAAGCATTAATGAAAGTTCCCCGCATGGGTGCAAAAGCATTTGAGCAATGTGCCGGCTTCCTTCGTATTCCACAAGCCAAGAACCCTTTGGACAATACAGCCGTACATCCCGAAAGTTATTGCATCGTAGAGCAAATGGCTAAAGATATGAAATGTAGTGTTGCTGAATTGATTACTAATAAAGAGTTACGTAGCAAAATCAATGTATCAGCTTACGTCACTCCAACAGTGGGTATGCCTACTCTACAAGACATCATGCAGGAGCTTGAAAAGCCGGGACGTGATCCACGCCAGACGATCAAAGCTTTTGAATTTGATAAGAATGTACGTACCATCAATGACCTCCGTGAAGGAATGATACTTCCGGGAATTGTTGGTAATATTACCAACTTTGGCGCCTTTGTAGATATAGGTATCAAAGAGAACGGACTGGTGCACCTCTCGCAATTAGCCGAACGTTTCATTTCCGATCCCACCGAAGTAGTATCTATTCATCAGCAAGTTATGGTGAAAGTTATGAGCGTAGATAATGAGCGAAAACGCATACAATTAACGATGATTGGTGTAGAGCAAAGCTAACGCAAATATCTTGATTATCTTAAAACAAAAATCGCCCGATTCACTCCTAAGAATGAACCGGGCGATCTCTTATTTATATCTATTTGTCCGCTAAGCCATCATAGCCTGTCCGCCAAATACACCAGCCAAGGCACTTGCCACAGCTATAACCACTTTCAAAATCGTATTCCAAATCGTCTTTTTCATTTCTCTCTCATTTTAATAACGTATCAAGTGCCGCGCAGCCAACTTTCAACTCTCAATTGTCAACTTTCAACTAAATAACGTGAGTTCGATATAATTTTAGAATAATCTTAATTGCCCGTCATTGATAAAATAGAGCTCAATGGCGGGTTTCTTCTCAAAGAAACAATATGCTGCAATAGCAGACAATGCATTTGCAATAAAATTATTGAATGATCTATGCCTTGAATGTTCTATCTGCGCAATATTTTTGAGTTCATCATTTACGGTTTCAATTAATGCTCTTTTCCTTAATAGAATCTTATCTGCTATGCTCATTAGCATATTCTTCATATTGTTCTTTACCTTGGTAACTAGCTGTACCTCATTGACGAATAGGGTCTTAAAGAGTGTTTTCCCTATATACCCCTTATCCGCATATAGTTTTCCTTTGATATTCTAAAAGAAAGCCTCCTGCTTAAGTGGTTCCCTGTCATCTACTCCACCGGGAGTAAACATGAAGTTTAGTATTTCTCCCTTATCATTGATAATCAAGTGCAGCTTGAAATCGAAGAACCACCCCATTGAACATTTTCCACGTGCAGCCAGTCCTTCAAATGTTTTGTGGATATGGATACGTTGGTTGCGGCAAACCCGTAAGGGAGTGGAATCTGCAAAACTAATTCCTGTGCATTGTCCTAAGAGCACCTGTTTGATGAATATTGTCAATGGGAGAAGAATCTCTTTTTCTAATTCAACAAAACGGTTATAGGAGACGTGAACCGGGAACAAGTGGAATAAATGCTTGCATACATATTCCAGATAATAGTGTTTGAAGCAGCGGAAACCACCCGAATGAAAAAGAATCAGAATAACCATGAGCTCTGAATCGCTCATACGATTAGGCTTATTTCGGTGCTTATGACCTTCAACTTTGTCTTCCAACATATATTTCTCTTGTTGCTTGGTAAATTCTTTGCAGAAATCATCTGCCAAACAATAAATTTCTGTAATTTTGCTTTCGGTGAACATAGCGGTAAAAGTTTGGTAAATATTGTATTTGAACACTATGAATTTACTACTTTTATCGCTAATCACCAAATTTGCAATAAATTAAATATTGTCTTATATCGAACTCACGTTAATTACAGCAGGCTATTGGAGAGCCTGAGGCTGCACAATGTGAAGGACTAAACCGAGATTAAGGCGATACTGAGGCTATCGGACTACGGCAGGAAAGGGACGGAAATATGGAAAATACTGGCAAAAACAAACTGGAACAGGATTGAAGCACCGGGAAAGTATATTCTGAAAATACTCAGGACTTCACAGTAGAAAACAGGTTTAAAAACCTGGAAATCAAGCAATAAAAAAGTACGTACTTTGGTATCCCAAAAGTACGTACTTAACGCACTGTTAATATGCATTTTAAACCACCTTTAATATACTAAGTTTACATACAAAGAATTAAAAGCTTAAATTCATAAAAAAGAGTTATACCCCCAATACTATATTAGCATCGATGTTTAACTTGCGGCTTATCTCACGGGCAACCTTCAAGGTTGGTTCACACTTTCCAGAAATATATTCACTCACCCGTGATGGACTCACGTTTAATATCTCCGATAATTTAGTTTGTATAAGCCCCATTTCGTACATACGAAGTTTAATAACATCAGCTAAAAAAGGAGATTCTATTGGAAAATGTTCTTCTTCATAATCTGCGACCAAGTCAGAAATCAAATCCAATTCAAGATGTTCTATTTTACTTGTATTCCTCCCAGCTCTTTATAGCAATATCATCAATACTCATTGTACAGAAGGCATTGATAAATGCACTTGCCAAACGGGCATTGGTAATCAGGGGTACATTCAGATCGATAGCTGCACGGCGTATTTTATATCCGTTGTCGAGCTCACCGGCTGTGAGATTCTTCGGAATATTAACTACCATATCTATCTCTTTGTTATGGAGCATTTCAAGCGCCTGCGGATGCTTGTCCGACTCACTCGGCCAGTAGACCAGGGTACTCTCAATGCCATTCTCAGCAAGAGTTCGGTGTGTTCCACCGGTAGCATACAGTTTATACCCCTTATTGACCAGCATACGGGCCGCCCCCATCATATCTATCTTTTGCTTGGGTGTACCGGTAGAAAGGAGAATACTCTTTTTAGGAATACGATAACCAACAGAAAGCATGGCTTTCAGAATGGCACAGGAGGTATCAGAACCAATACAGCCAACCTCACCGGTAGAAGCCATATCTACACCTAATACAGGATCGGCCTTCTGCAAACGGTTGAAGGAGAACTGTGACGCTTTGATACCGACATAATCAAGCTCAAAAAGATTCTTTGATGGTTTTTCTACAGGCAGGCCGAGCATTACTTTAGTTGCCAGTTCGATAAAGTTAATCTTCAGCACTTTGCTGACGAAAGGAAAACTACGCGAAGCACGCAGGTTACACTCGATAACCTTAATATCATTCTCACGGGCAAGATACTGGATATTGAACGGACCGGAGATATTCAATGCTTTCGCAATCTCACGGCTGATACGCTTGATACGACGAACGGTTTCTACATACAGTTTCTGAGGAGGGAACTGAATAGTAGCATCTCCGGAATGCACACCGGCAAACTCGATATGCTCACTGATAGCATACGCGATGATCTCACCATTCTGCGCCACAGCATCCATTTCTACCTCTTTGGCATGTTCAATAAACTGGCTTACCACTACCGGATGTTTTTTAGAAACATTAGCTGCCAATTTAAGGAAACGCTCCAGCTCTTCCTGGTTGGAACAGACGTTCATGGCTGCACCACTAAGCACATAGGAAGGGCGAACAAGCACCGGAAAACCGACCTCATCAACAAACTCATTAATATCGTCCATAGAGGTGAGCTCGCGCCAGCGAGGCTGATCTACACCAATACGATCGAGCATGGCAGAGAACTTCTCGCGGTCTTCGGCATTATCTATGCTCTTGGCAGAAGTACCTAGGATATTGACTTTCTGTGCATCCAGACGCAGAGCAAGATTATTCGGAATCTGGCCACCGGTGGAGACAATGACCCCATGCGGATTTTCCAGTTCAAGAATATCCATTACGCGTTCAAAAGTCAACTCGTCAAAGTAGAGACGATCGCACATGTCATAGTCCGTAGATACCGTTTCCGGATTATAGTTGATCATAACGCTACGCCAACCTTCTTTACGAATGGTATTCAGCGCCTGCACACCACACCAGTCAAACTCTACGGAAGAGCCGATGCGATAAGCACCGGAACCAAGTACGACAATGGATTTATGATCACCCAGATAGGTTACATCATTGGCCACACCACTGTAAGTGAGATACAGATAATTGGTCTGTGCAGGGTATTCGGCCGCCAGTGTATCAATCTGCTTCACTACAGGCAGGATGCCTACACTCTTCCGATAATTACGCACATAGAGAATGCCATCTTCCATATCCCCCTGAAAACCGATGCCACGAGCTATCTGGAAGTCAGAGAATCCCTGTACCTTCGCTTTGCGAAGTAGTTGAGGGCTGAGATTTGACAATTGAGAGTTAAAAAATGCAGCAGCATCTTTCACTGCCAATTGTCCACTGTCCACTGTCAATTGCCTAAGCTCCTCGGAAGTACGCATGATATTCATCAGTTTCTGAAGGAACCATTTATCAATCTTGGTCAGATCGTGTACCTGGTCAATCGTATATCCGGCACGGAAAGCTTTGGAAATGACGAAGATACGTTTATCAGTAGGTTCGCGCAGGGCTTTATCAATATCGGCTATCACGAGTTCTTTGTTTTCTACAAAGCCGTGCATGCCTTGGCCTATCATACGGAGACCTTTCTGGATAGCCTCTTCAAAGGTACGGCCGATAGCCATCACCTCGCCTACGGATTTCATAGAGGAACCCAACTCTTTGTCTACACCATGGAATTTTCCTAAGTCCCAACGGGGTATCTTACAAACCACGTAGTCCAATGCAGGTTCAAAAAAAGCACTGGTAGTTTTAGTGACGGAGTTCTTCAAATCGAACAGGCCATAACCGAGTCCTAATTTGGCAGCAACAAAAGCCAACGGATAACCGGTTGCCTTGGACGCCAATGCCGATGAACGCGAAAGACGGGCATTTACCTCGATAACGCGATAATCTTCCGATTCAGGATCGAAGGCATACTGCACGTTACATTCACCCACGATGCCAATATGACGAATGATACGAATGGCGAGTTCACGCAGTTTGTGGTATTCTTTATTGGTCAATGTTTGTGACGGAGCAATTACAATAGATTCCCCAGTATGAATGCCCAGCGGATCGAAGTTCTCCATGTTACAAACGGTGATACAGTTGTCGAAGCGGTCGCGTACTACCTCGTACTCCACTTCTTTCCATCCTCTTAATGATTTTTCGACAAGCACCTGCGGAGAGAAAGCAAAGGCTTTCTCAACAAGCACATCCAGCTCTTCTTCGTTATCACAAAAACCGGAACCAAGTCCGCCAAGCGCATAAGCGGCACGAACAATCACCGGATAACCTAACTCCCGGGCTGCACGGCGTGCATCTTCTACATTTTCTACGGCTTCACTTTTGATGGTTTTTACATCAATCTGATTCAGTTTCTCCACAAAGAGCTCACGATCTTCCGTATCGATAATGGCCTGCACGGGAGTACCGAGTACCTTTACATTGTATTTTTCAAGGGTGCCTTCCCTGTAAAGGGCCACCCCACAGTTCAACGCAGTCTGCCCACCGAAAGCAAGCATAATGCCTTCCGGTTTCTCTTTCTGAATTACTTTCTCTACGAAGTAAGGAGTCACAGGGAGGAAATAGATCTGATCGGCTACTCCTTCACTGGTCTGCACCGTAGCAATGTTAGGGTTGATAAGAATGGTTTCTATACCTTCCTCTTTCAGAGCCTTCAGGGCTTGCGAACCCGAATAGTCAAACTCTCCGGCTTCACCGATTTTCAAAGCACCGGAGCCGAGGAGCAATACTTTCTTTATATTTTGTTCTTTCATTGATTACATATTTTTTGGTTGCACCACAAAGGGCACGGGACTCTCTTCTCCCGTACTCTCGCTTACACTGCGGTGAATATTGAATTACAATAGCTTTACGAATTCGTCAAACAAGAATTCAGTATCCGTTGGGCCACTGGCAGCTTCGGGATGGAACTGTGCCGAAAACCAGGGGTTTGTTTTATGACGAATACCTTCATTAGAACCATCATTCATATTAATGAAGAGTGGCTCCCACTCAGCACCCAATGTATTGTTATCAACGGCATAACCATGATTCTGACTGGTAATGAAACAACGTTCCGTGCCCACCATGCGTACCGGTTGATTATGGCTACGATGGCCATATTTGAGCTTGTATATCTTAGCACCACCCGCTTTCGACAATAACTGATTTCCCATACAGATTCCAAAAATAGGAAGTTGGGGATTCTGCATCGCTTTACGGATATTCTGTACGGCAGCATCACAGGTATCAGGATCCCCCGGACCATTGGATATAAACAGACCATCAAACTGTAATCCGTTAAAATCATAATCCCAAGGGACACGAATGACTTCAACATTACGTCTGAGCAGGCAACGGATGATGTTTGTTTTTACTCCACAATCTACAAGAACAACCCGCTTTAGTTGACAATTGACAGTTGACAATTGACAGTTAAGTTGCGCAATGGGGAGATCTATACTAAAAGAGCGACTTTCACCGTTCGCATAGACGATGATCTCTTTGCAAGAAACCTTATCGACATAATTAATATTTTCATAACTATCCACTGTCAACTGTCCATTGTCAACTGTCAATTGTCCACTGTCAACTGTCAATTGTCCACTGTCCACTGTCAACTGTTCACTGTCAAATACAATTTTACCCATCATCACCCCATGTTCACGCAACACTTTGGTCAGTTCACGGGTATCAATGCCTGTAATACCGGGCACTTGTTCACGCTTCAGCCAGTCGGCAAGGCTTTCCACTGCATTCCAGTGACTGTATTCTTCCGAATAGTCACTCACAATGATAGCTTCGGCATGAATTCTCTCACTTTCCATAAAAGTAGCCAATCCATTAGTTTCAAAAGTGAAAGGAGGCACACCATAGTTACCCACCAATGGGTATGTCAGTGTCATCAACTGTCCGGCATATGAAGGATCGGTCAGACTCTCCGGATAGCCTGTCATGGCGGTATTGAATACTACTTCGCCCGCCACCGGCTTCTCGTAGCCAAACGACTTACCATGGAAACGGCTCCCGTCGTCAAGGATTAAAGTTACATTTCGCATCTATTTATTTACTATTTGACAATTGAAAAGATTGACGATGAGACGATTTACAATTTACGATTGGGATGACTCCCATTTGCCAATAAAGTAACTTCAATCGTAAATTGTAAATCATAAAATCGTAAATCTCAAAATTGGTATACTTGTTCTATATAATTTATAAACGCTTCATTGAGCAGCTTCACACCACCCGGCGTAGGATAGTTGCCACTGAAATACCAGTCACCCGTGTGATGAGGACAAGCCTCATGTAAGCCACTGAGCGGTTGATACACAATCTCTACTTTGGCCTTCGTGCCTTTCGGAGTGAGCAATTCCACCATTTTGGCAGAAATCTCCTCATCGGTGAATGGGGCATAGATGTCCTTTACGTAATTCACCAACTGCTCTTTAGGTAGGCCAACCTGATCTTTCGACTTACGATAGGCAGCAGCAATCACATCTTTCATATCACGCTCTTTCAGGAGTTCTACAGCTGCTTTAAAAGCAATAAACTCACTCATCTTTGCCATGTCAATGCCGTAATAATCGGGATAACGCACTTGTGGCGAAGAGCTTACAATAACAATCTTCTTCGGATTCAGACGGTCGAGAATACCGATAATGCTCTGCCGGAGTGTTGTACCGCGCACAATACTGTCATCAATAATCACCAGGTTGTCTATACCGGCACGGAGGCTGCCGTAAGTGATATCATATACATGCGCAGCCAGGTCGTTACGGCTATTGCCCTCGGCAATAAAAGTACGCAACTTGATATCCTTGATAGCAACTTTTTCACTACGAATGCGCCGTGAGAGGATACGTTCAAGTTCTTCCATATCAGGATTGTGTCCCAAAGCAGCTATCTGCTGTACTTTCTCTTCATTCAGATAATTGTCCAATCCCTCAAGCATTCCGTAAAAAGCTACTTCGGCTGTGTTCGGAATAAAAGAGAACACCGTATGATCAAGGTCAGAGTTTATCGCTTTCAGAATACGGGGAATCAGTTTCTCTCCCAACAACTTACGCTCTTTATAAATGTCTGCATCGCTACCACGAGAGAAATAAATACGCTCAAAAGAGCAGGCTCTCTTCTCACGGGGTTTATTAATCTGAGTAGTACGAATCTGCCCCGCTTTGTTGATAAAGAGTGCTTGTCCAGGCTGCAATTCTTTAATTTCCTCCACAGGCACATTGAGTGCTGTCTGAATCACAGGACGTTCAGATGCCAGAACAGCTATTTCATCATCCTGATACCAGAAAGCAGGACGGATCCCCCACGGATCACGAATAGCGAAAGACTCACCACTTCCGGTCAGTCCGCAGATAACATATCCCCCATCCCACTCTTTACTGGAAGAACGCAGCACATTGGCAAGATCGATATGCTCTTCAATAAAACGGGTGATGCCCATTCCCGTCTGCCCTTCTGCTTCTGCAAGATTAAAGAGGCGTTCTACTTCCCGATCGAGACGATGCCCTACCTGTTCGAGCATAATATAAGTATCGGCATATTTGCGCGGATGCTGTCCGATAGCTGTAATACGGGTAAAAATCTCATCCACATTCGTCATATTGAAATTACCGCAAAGGGCCAGGTTCTTGGCACGCCAGTTGTTCCTTCTCAGAAACGGATGAACATAAGAAATACCGGATTTTCCGGTGGTAGAGTATCGCAGATGTCCCATATACACTTCACCGGCAAAGGGCAAGGTACGTTTGGCAAAATTAGCATCGTGCAACTGTTCAGAGGTCAGATCTTTAAAATTGCCTTGTACGGTCTCAAAAATCTCAGTAATGGCACTCGATCCTAATGCACGCTCACGGAACATATATTCTTCTCCCGGATTGGCTGCCAGTTTCACACAAGCCAGTCCGGCGCCTTCCTGTCCACGATTGTGCTGCTTCTCCATCAGGAGGTAGAGCTTATTCAATCCATACATCCACGTTCCGTACTTCTTCTCGTAATATTCCAACGGTTTGAGCAGGCGTATCATGGCAACGCCACATTCATGCTTTAATTGTTCCACCTTACTTATTTACTATTTGACAATCTATTTTGATTTACAATTAGACGATTGAAGGAATTTACAATTAGACGATTTACTATTTACAATTGAAGTTACCTTAATCTATAAATGGGAAGTAATCCCAATCGTAAATTGTCAATCGTCTAATCGTAAATCCCTTTATTCTACCGTTACCGACTTCGCCAGATTCCTTGGCTGATCCACATCCATCCCTTTACATACCGCCACATGATAGGCAAGCAATTGTAAAGGCATTGTGGTAATAAGCGGATCAAGACACTCCAGTGTTTCGGGAAGTTCGATACAATAATCAGCTACTTTGCTGATCACTGTGTCTCCTTCGGTGACAACAGCTATGACTTTTCCCTTACGGGCCTTTATCTCTTGTATGTTGCTGAGTACTTTTTCATACATTCCATTTTGAGTAGCAATAACTACCACAGGCATTTCGGCATCAATCAAAGCAATAGGGCCATGCTTCATCTCTGCTGCCGGATAACCTTCAGCATGAATATATGAGATTTCTTTCAGCTTCAAAGCTCCCTCCAAAGCTACCGGATATGAATACCCGCGACCAAGATAGATAAAATTATGCGCATACGTGAATATTTTAGATAATTCTGCGATTTTATCATTCAGTTTCAGGACTTTTTTCATTTTTTCAGGGATGCGGCTCAATTCGTGTACTACACTAAGGAAATGGGTCTCATCAATGGTTTGCTTCTCCCGCGCCAATGTCAGTGCAAGCATAGTGAGCACCGTAACTTGTCCGGTGAAAGCCTTGGTAGATGCCACCCCTATTTCGGGACCTACATGTATATAAGAACCTGTGTGCGTAGCACGCGGTATAGACGAACCGATAACATTACAAATGCCGTAGATAAATGCACCACGGCTTTTTGCCAACTCAACGGCAGCCAGTGTATCGGCAGTCTCACCACTCTGAGAGATAGCAATCACAACATCACTTTCGTCAATCACCGGGTCGCGGTAACGGAATTCGGATGCATATTCCACCTCCACCGGAATGCGGCAGAGACTTTCAATTAAGTGTTTGCCTATCAACCCGGCATGCCAGGAGGTTCCGCAGGCTACAATGACAAAACGCTTTGCTTTCAGAAGCCGCTCCTTATAATCAATGACGGCCGAAAGCACAACATTATTACTCTCTACATTGATACGCCCACGCATACAATCATAGATGCAATCGGGTTGTTCGAATATCTCTTTCAGCATAAAATGCGGATAACCCCCCTTTTCCAGTTGCCCTAAGTTTAACTCTACCTTTGTCACTTCAGGAGTCATCTCCACATTGTTCAGATTCACCACTTTCAGCTCCCTGTCCCGGTGTATCACTGCTATCTCTTCATCTTCCAGATATACTACCTTATCAGTATATTCTACAATAGGCGTAGCATCCGAAGCCAGGAAAAACTCATCTTCACCAATGCCCACCACCAACGGACTGCTTTTACGCGCTGCAATAATTTCATCGGGATGATCCTTCTCCAATACGGCAATAGCATACGCACCAATCACCTCACGCAATGCCAGCTGTACGGCTGTCAGCAAATCGAGGTTATTAGTCACTTTCATATATTCTATTAATTGTACGAGTACCTCGGTATCAGTACTGCTTTTGAATGTATAGCCTTTGGCCTGAAGTTTTTCTTTGAGAACGGCGTAGTTTTCGATGATACCGTTATGGATGAGAGCGAGAGTTTCGGAAGAGGAATAATGAGGATGGGCATTAACTGAACAAGGTTCTCCGTGAGTAGCCCAACGTGTATGTGCAATACCAATGTTACCGGAAATATCTTTCTGTGTGACAAAATTTTCCAGTTCGGAGACTTTTCCTTTCGTCTTATACACATTCAACTGTTGGTTGTTACTGATTAGTGCTACCCCAGCGCTGTCGTATCCCCGATACTCCAGTCGCTTCAGCCCTTTGACAAGGATGGGGTAGGCTTCTTTTTTACCAATGTAGCCTACAATTCCACACATATTATCCTATTTTTATGTTTTCAGGGTACAAAGATATACAATTATAATAACATAAAGATTATTTTTACTATAAATATTTGACATAAGCATAGAAAAAAGTTATTTTTACGTCAAAACGTTAATTTTTCTATTATTTTATTCTCAAAAAGAAAGTAGTTTCAAATTTTAATAAAAAGACTTTCACTACCTTTCACATTAACATAAAAAACCGACATTGAACTACCAATTTATAACTTCAACATGAAGTATATGTAATTTATGTCACAATAAGCACTAATAAATATATCAAAATGAAATTAAATCAATACTTTTGCAAAACAAAAAGACAGCATAAATAGGTATTATCATACAATAAAGCTAAACAGAATGAAGAAAAGAGAACTTTTTAACAACGAAACAAAAGAACTGCCTTACCAGCGACAGCCTGAACAACAGGGTTTGTATGATGCAGCAAACGAACACGATGCCTGCGGAGTAGGTATGCTGGTAAACATTCATGGAGAGAAATCGCACGACATTGTAGAGTCGGCACTCAAAGTACTCGAAAACATGCGTCATCGCGGAGCTGAAGGAGCTGATAATAAAACCGGAGATGGTGCAGGTATCATGTTACAGATTCCTCATGAATTCATTTTATTACAAGGTATCCCCGTACCCGAAAAAGGACGTTACGGCACAGGGTTGATCTTTTTGCCAAAAGAGCCGAAAGACCAGGCAGACATTCTGAGTATTATTATTGAAGAGACTGAAAAGGAAGGGCTTACACTCATGCACCTGCGCAATGTGCCTACCTGTCCTGAAATTTTAGGAGAAGCCGCACTGGCAGCAGAACCGGACATAAAACAGATTTTTATCACCGGGTTTACAGAAACAGAAACGGCCGACCGTAAATTATATATAATAAGGAAGAAGATTGAAAACAGGATACGCAACTCTTCCATCGCCACAAAGGACGATTTCTATATCGTTTCACTATCAACAAAAAGCATTATCTACAAAGGTATGCTTTCGTCACTGCAACTACGCAACTACTTCCCGGACCTCACAAACAGTTACTTCACCAGTGGATTAGCATTGGTACATTCACGTTTCAGTACAAACACTTTCCCAACATGGGGACTGGCACAACCTTTCCGCTTACTTGCCCACAATGGTGAAATCAATACGATCCGTGGTAATCGGGGATGGATGGAAGCACGCGAAAGTGTTCTTTCATCTCCTACCCTGGGAGATATTAAAGAGATACGTCCCATCATTCAGCCAGGGATGAGTGACAGTGCCTCACTGGATAATGTGCTGGAGTTTCTTGTGATGTCCGGTCTCAGCCTGCCTCATGCCATGGCTATGCTCGTACCGGAATCTTTCAACGAGAAGAATCCAATCAGTGAGGAGTTGAAAGCCTTCTACGAATATCATTCCATTCTAATGGAGCCATGGGATGGCCCTGCCGCACTACTCTTCAGTGACGGACGCTATGCAGGAGGAATGCTCGACCGCAATGGATTACGTCCGGCACGTTATCTTATCACTAAAAATGATATGATGGTAGTAGCCAGCGAAGTAGGTGTGATGGACTTTGAACCGGGAGATATCAAAGAAAAAGGACGCTTGCAACCTGGTAAAATCTTACTGGTAGATACCGAAAAGGGAGAAATATATTATGATGACGAACTGAAACAACAATTGGCAAATGCCAAACCCTATCGGAACTGGCTGTCAGCCAACCGCATTGAACTGGATGAGCTGAAAAGTGGACGCAAAGTTCCTCACAGCATAGAGAGGTACGATTGTATGTTACGCACTTTCGGCTATTCGAAAGAGGATATAGAAAAGATTATCAGCCCGATGGCTACCACCGGGGCAGAACCGATTCATTCAATGGGTAACGACACTCCATTGGCAATACTTTCGGACAAGCCGCAACTGTTATACAACTACTTTCGCCAACAGTTTGCCCAAGTGACCAATCCTCCCATTGACCCCATCCGGGAAGAACTGGTAATGTCGCTGACTGAATATATCGGAGCAGTAGGGATGAATATTCTAACACCAAGCGAGAGCCATTGTAAAATGGTACGCCTGAACCACCCTATCTTGAATAATACTCAACTGGATATTCTGTGCAACATTCGTTACAAAGGTTTCAACACAATAAAACTGCCCATGCTTTTTGAAATATCACGTGGTAAGGCGGGGTTGCAGGAAGCCTTGAACAATCTATGCAAGCAAGCGGAAGAGTCAGTGGCAGACGGAGTAAACTACATTGTACTGACGGACCGTGACGTAAATGCTACACATGCAGCCATCCCCTCGTTATTGGCTGTAAGTGCAGTGCACCATCACCTTATAGCGGTAGGAAAACGTGTGCAGACAGCCCTCATTGTAGAGAGCGGTGAAATACGCGAAGTGATGCATGCTGCTCTGTTACTTGGTTTCGGAGCAAGTGCACTGAATCCCTATATGGCATTTGCCGTCCTCGACAAACTGGTGGCGGAAAAAGAGATTCAACTGGACTATGCCACAGCAGAGAAGAATTATATCAAAGCCATCTGCAAGGGATTGTTCAAAGTAATGAGTAAAATGGGTATCAGTACCATCCGTTCTTATCGGGGAGCTAAAATATTTGAAGCCATAGGTCTGAGTGAAGAGTTAAGCAACGCCTACTTTGGCGGGTTAAGTTCACGTATCGGCGGTATCCGTCTGGAAGAAGTAGCACAGGATGCTATTGCAGTTGAAAGTGAAAAGTTGAAAGCTGAAAGTTCTATGCAGCATAGCGGTACAGCCGGCTCTCAACCCTCAACTGGCAACTCTCAACTAAAGAATCGTGGCATCTATACTTTCCGCAAAGATGGAGAAAGACATGCGTGGAACCCGGAAACGATCAGTACCCTGCAATTGGCAACACGCCTGGGCAGCTATAAAAAATTCAAAGAGTTTACCACCATGGTGGACGAAAAAGAAGCTCCCATTTTCCTTCGCGACTTCCTTTCGTTCAAACGTAACCCGATCAGTATAGACCGTGTTGAACCGGTAGAAAACATACTGCGGCGATTCGTAACGGGTGCTATGAGTTATGGCTCTATCAGCCGCGAAGCACACGAAGCCATGGCTATAGCCATGAATAAAATACACGGACGAAGCAACACAGGCGAAGGCGGGGAAGATGCCGAACGTTTCACTCCCCGTCCGGATGGAACCAACCTGCGTAGTGCTATTAAACAGGTTGCTTCAGGACGCTTTGGTGTAACTGCCGAATATCTTGTTAATGCAGATGAGATACAAATAAAGATAGCTCAGGGAGCTAAACCGGGCGAAGGAGGTCAATTGCCGGGTTACAAGGTAGATCAGGTGATTGCCAAAACGCGCCACTCCATACCGGGCATCTCACTAATCTCTCCCCCACCTCACCATGACATCTACTCCATCGAGGATCTGGCACAGCTTATCTTCGACTTGAAGAATGTAAACCCGAAAGCCAAAATCAGCGTAAAACTGGTAGCCGAAAGCGGAGTAGGAACCATCGCTGCCGGGGTAGCAAAGGCAAAGGCTGACCTGATTGTAATCTCTGGTGCAGAAGGAGGTACAGGAGCTTCACCTGCTTCATCTATCCGTTATGCAGGTATCTCTCCGGAACTGGGACTAAGCGAAACGCAACAGACACTGGTGCTGAACGGGCTTCGCGGACAGGTTATGCTGCAAGTGGACGGACAACTGAAAACCGGACGTGACATTATTCTAATGGCTATGTTAGGTGCAGAGGAGTTTGGTTTTGCAACTTCCGCACTGATTGTACTGGGCTGCGTGATGATGCGCAAATGCCATATGAATACCTGTCCAGTCGGAGTTGCTACACAAAATGAAGAGTTACGCAAACGCTTCCACGGACGAAGCGAATATCTGGTCAACTTCTTCACCTTCCTGGCACAAGAGGTACGAGAGTATCTGGCAGAAATTGGTGTGGAAAGCCTCGATGATATCATTGGACGCACCGACCTCATTGAACGCAAACCGGATAACGGAAACGAAAAGCACCGTCTCATTGATTTCAGCAAACTGCTCACACGCATAGAGAGCAGTGCAGCCATCCATCATGTCAGTGATCAGGATCATGGTATCTCTGCCGTAAAAGACGTAACAATCTTGAGTGCTGCACAAGAGGCTATCGAACATCAAAAAGAGGTATCATTGGAGTATACCATTGCCAATACGGATCGCGCAGTAGGCGCTATGCTTTCGGGGGCCATTGCTTCACGGTATGGCGCAAAAGGACTACCGGAACATACACTGAACATTAAATTTAAAGGTTCTGCCGGACAATCTTTCGGCGCATTCCTTACACCAGGAGTTAGTTTTAAACTGGAAGGCGAAGCAAATGATTACCTTGGCAAAGGATTGAGTGGCGGACGTATCGCTGTGCTTCCGCCCGTACGAAGTAACTTCGAGGCAGAGAAGAATACAATTGCCGGGAACACCTTATTATATGGAGCTACCAGCGGAGAGGTTTATATCAATGGCCGCGTGGGAGAACGCTTTGCTGTCCGCAACTCGGGTGCCATAGCCGTAGTAGAAGGCGTAGGCGATCATTGTTGCGAATATATGACAGGCGGACGTGTGGTAGTTTTAGGACAAACGGGCCGGAACTTTGCTGCCGGAATGAGTGGCGGTGTGGCTTATGTGTGGAACAAAGAGGGTAACTTTGACTACTTCTGTAACATGGAAATGGTAGAACTATCTCTTATCGAAGAAGCAAGCTACCGCAAAGAATTGCACGAACTCATCCGCCAGCACTACCTCTACACCGGCAGTAAATTAGCCCGCATCATGCTCGACGATTGGAACCGCTATGCAGACGAATTCATCCAGGTGGTACCTATCGAATACAAAAAGGTTTTGCAGGAGGAACAAATGCGAAAGCTACAACAGAAAATTGCGGATATGCAAAGAGACTATTAAATAGTGATAAGTGGGTTAGTGAGTAGTGATTAGTACCATGCGGTATAATAGCGCAGCCACTTATCACTAATCACTTACCACTTATCGCTAATCACTTACCACTAATCACTAATTCATTATCATCATGGGAGATCCTAAAGCATTTTTAACCATACGCCGTCAGGAGGCCGGATATCGCCCCGTATATGAACGTATCACTGACTATAGTGAAGTAGAACAAACCCTTAACACCCACGACCGTAAGCTACAAGCATCACGCTGTATGGACTGTGGTGTACCCTTCTGCCACTGGGCATGCCCGTTGGGTAACAAACAACCTGAGTGGCAAGACGCCCTCTACAAAGGAAAGTGGAAAGAAGCTTATGAAATACTGGCTGCCACATGTGACTTTCCGGAGTTTACAGGGCGTATCTGTCCGGCACTTTGTGAGAAAAGTTGTGTATTGAAACTGTCTTGTGATGAACCTGTGACTATCCGGGAGAACGAGGCAGCTATCATAGAAGCTGCTTTCCGGGAGGGATATGTCATACCGGTAATGCCACAACGCAATGGAAAACAGGTAGCTGTGATTGGTGCAGGCCCTGCCGGACTGGCAGCAGCCAACCAACTAAACCGGAAAGGATACACCGTCACTCTGTTCGACAAGGCAGAGGCTCCGGGAGGACTGCTACGTTTCGGTATCCCCAACTTCAAACTGAACAAAAATATCATAGACCGCCGTATCCAACTACTTAAAGCAGAGGGTATCCGTTTTGAAATGAATACAACCATAGATCCCACCCATCTGCCGGAAGGGTTCGACGCATATTGCATCTGTACCGGAGCAGAGACGCCACGAGATCTTCTTATCCCGGGGCGTGAATTAAAAGGTATACATTTCGCCTTGGAAATGCTTTCGCAACAGAACCGGATTGTGGAAGGACAAACCTTCTCTAAAGATAAACTGGTAAGTGCTAAAGGAAAAAAAGTACTTGTTATCGGTGGTGGCGATACCGGATCGGACTGTATCGGAACCAGTATACGTCAGGGAGCTATTAGCGTAACACAGATAGAGATCATGCCACAGCCACCCGTTGGGCACAATGACGCTACTCCATGGCCGCAATGGCCCGTAGTACTCAAAACGACTTCTTCACACGAAGAAGGTTGTACCCGCCGTTGGTCGCTCACTTCCAACCAATTCATTGGTAAAAATGGCAAAGTAACCGGCGTAGAAGTTGAACAAGTGGAGTGGACACCTTCTACTGATGGAGGACGCCCCACGATGGTACCAACCGGAAAGAAAGAGATTATCGAAGCCGATATAGTATTGCTTGCAATGGGATTCCTCAAACCGGAACAGCCAGAATTCCCCAAGAATGTATTCATCGCCGGTGATGCAGCAACCGGAGCAAGCCTTGTTGTACGTGCCATGGCGGGAGGACGAAAAATTGCTGCTAAAATAGACAATTTGATTTACGATTAGACAATTGACGATTTACGATTGAAGTTACTATAAGTAATCGTTAATCAAAGTAATATCAATCGTAAATCGTCAATCGTCTAATTGTAAATCGTAAAATCGTAAATCAAAATTATGTGTGGAATAGTAGGTATATTCAAGATTAAGAGCCAATCAGAAGAGTTGCGGAACAAAGCGTTACGCATGGCACAAAAAATCCGTCATCGTGGTCCGGATTGGAGTGGTATTTACACCGGAGGCAGTGCGATCCTTGCACACGAACGCCTTTCCATTGTAGATCCGCAAAGTGGAGGACAGCCCCTTTACTCTCCCAACCGTAAACAAATTCTTGCCGTTAACGGCGAAATCTATAATCACCGTGAAATACGTACCCGGTATGCCGGACGCTATGAATTCCGGACAGGTAGTGACTGCGAAGTCATTCTGGCACTTTACCAGGACAAAGGTATTCATTTCCTCGAAGAGTTGAACGGCATCTTCGCTTTTGCTCTTTACGATGAAGAACGGGATGAATTCCTTATCGCCCGTGACCCTATTGGCGTAATACCTCTTTATATAGGACATGATGCAGATGGAACAATCTACGTAGCCAGTGAACTGAAAGCTCTTGAAGGTTTCTGTGACGAATACGAACCATTCCTTCCCGGCCATTATTTTTATAGTAAAGAGGGAAAAATGAAACAATGGTACACCCGCGACTGGACAGACTATGAAGCAGTAAAAAACAACCCTGCCTCTGTAACCGACTTACACGATGCACTTGAAGAAGCCGTACACCGCCAATTGATGAGTGACGTGCCTTATGGTGTACTACTGAGCGGAGGGTTGGATTCTTCAGTGATCTCAGCCATAGCCAAGAAATATGCTGCCAAACGTATCGAAACCGATGGAGCCAGTGATGCTTGGTGGCCACAGCTCCACTCCTTTGCAATCGGTCTGAAAGGAGCCCCCGATCTTATCAAAGCCCGCGAAGTTGCCGAATATATCGGAACCGTACATCACGAAATAAATTACACCATTCAGGAAGGTCTCGATGCACTTCGTGATGTTATCTACTTTATCGAAACATACGACGTTACCACCGTTCGTGCCTCTACCCCAATGTATCTGCTGGGACGCGTTATCAAATCAATGGGAATCAAAATGGTACTTAGTGGTGAAGGAGCAGATGAGATATTCGGCGGTTATCTCTACTTCCACAAAGCACCCGACGCCCGTGCCTTTCATGATGAAACCGTTCGTAAACTCTCCAAACTGTATCTTTATGATTGCCTGCGGGCCAACAAAAGTTTGTCGGCCTGGGGAGTAGAAGGACGCGTTCCATTCCTCGATAAAGAGTTTCTGGATGTTGCCATGCGCCTCAACCCGAAAGCTAAAATGGCTCCGGGTAAAGTGATAGAAAAGAAAATTGTGCGTGAAGCCTTTGCAGATATGTTGCCCGAAAGTGTAGCATGGAGACAAAAAGAACAATTCAGTGACGGAGTAGGCTACAGTTGGATTGATACATTGAAAGCAATCACTGCCACCGCTATAAGTGATGAACAAATGGCAAAGGCGGCAGACCGTTTCCCGGTCAACACACCGCAGAATAAAGAAGAATATTATTACCGAAGCATCTTCGAAGAACACTTCCCCAGTGCATCGGCGGCAAGATGTGTACCAAGTGTACCAAGCGTAGCTTGCTCCACAGCAGAAGCATTGGCATGGGACGCTTCCTTCCAGGGCAAGAATGAACCAAGCGGACGAGCCGTAAAAGATGTGCACGAAGAAGCTTACTAACTATTAATGTGAATCAATAGTTGGATATTCAGTTCAAAGTTGTTCAGAAGTGAACTGAACTCACCACAGAGTTTCACAGAGTACTATTTATCTGATGAAACGCAGATTAGCGCAAATAAACCATCGCACGGCGTACCTTTCCATGCAGAATAGGTTTTCAACTACTGATTCGGATTAACAAGTAAAAAACATTGATTTTTTCATTCTGTGTGCAGTGTATACTTTCACTGCATGGAGACTACGCCTTGGCTGCATGCAGCCAAGGCGTAGTCTCCATGCAGGCAAGGCGTAGTCTGTACACCCCCTCTCAAATGCCTCAGAAGCATTGTAATATTCCTGTAACTCCATTCTCCCTATCAGTCCATTTATATCACTCTTTTCACACAAATTCGCAATCCATAACTTGCAATTCATAATATCTTCTTTACCTTTGTCTCACTCTACTAACTCACAGAATTATATAGTATGAAAATAAAGAAAATCCTTCTTACCTCCGCCCTGATTCTCTCAACTTACAGTGCAATAGCTCAAACCCAGGTTATCGCCCATCGTGGTTACTGGAAAACAGATGGTTCGGCACAAAACAGTATCGCTGCCCTCCTGAAGGCTGATTCTATCGGTTGCTACGGTTCCGAATTTGATGTGTGGCTCACAGCTGATGATAAATTAGTGGTGAATCATGATCCTATTTTCAAACTAAAAAGCATGGAACGTTCCACGGCTGCAACACTCACCTCACTCAAACTGGACAATGGTGAACAGCTCCCCACACTGGAACAATATCTCAAAGCTGCCAAGAAAACCAAAACACAGCTCATCCTCGAACTAAAAGCGCATAGCAGACCCGAACGCGAAACGCTGGCTGTTGAAAAAATAGTAAATATGGTCAAGAAGTTAGGATTGGAAAAGAGAATGGAGTACATTACCTTTTCATTGCATGCCACCAAAGAGTTTATCCGGTTGGCACCTGCCGGTACGCCTGTATTCTACCTGGATGGAAAATTAACCCCGAAAGAATTAAAAGAAATGGGATGTGCCGGACCGGATTATCACCTGAGTGTTTTCCAGAGACATCCCGAATGGATCAAAGAATGTCATGACCTGGGACTGAAAGTTAATGCCTGGACGGTAAACAAACCCAAAGATATGAAATGGCTCATCGAAAAGAATATAGATTTCATTACTACGAACGAGCCGATTCTATTGCAGGAGAAGGTGAGTGATTAGTGATTAGCGAAGGAGTGATTAGCGATTAGTGAAGGAATGATTAGTGCAAATAATAGCGCAGCCCACTAATCGCTAATCACTCCTTCGCTAATCACTAATTTCTCCTATTTCTCAGAACTCCGACAACACCAGCCGGAGCTGATCAACGGTCAAATCGCCTATCTGCCTCCATAACTCCTTGCCTCTATGCAGCAAAACGAATGCCGGCACAGTTCCTATATTATAAGAATCGGCCACTGCTTTATCGGTCTCAATATTTACTTCAATAAGTTCAACTACTCTTTTCTCATACTCATTGATAGCCGGTTCCAGCCAATTATAATGGGGAGCCCAGTCGGCATAAAAGAAAATCAAAACCAAGTGACTGGTTTGAGCTGCTGCCTCTAATTGTTTGGTTACATCATCCATTGTTTATTGTTTTTTTATAATTATACCCCACATCAACAAAAGCAATAAGAAAAGGTTTCACTATAACTGGTTTTATAACGAATATAAGCCCGATTTATAATCACATTATTAGTACTTCACATATCGGGTGATACTAATTAAAAAATAAACGATACACCGTATACCGTTTCAAACAGACAAAAAGACAGTAATCAGCACAATATCCTTTTCATTTTGTCAATTCCAAAGTACCCTTTTTTGTACCCAAAGCACCTCAATTGATCTAAATCAAGTATTCAAGCCTCTCATATATAACGGAAGAATATGCAAAACAAAATACCCCTATAATAGTTTATTAGTATATCGCCCTTTTACATTTCAAATTACAAGCATACACACCCCTATTTAACAAGATTGAAAGATTCAACAAATTAAATAGATATTAGATATGTATTTAAGCGAAACATAAAGCAAAAAGACATATCTTTGCATTGTAATAAAACAAAAGGATATATCAATTGACAAATAAAGAGCAAAATGATAAAAAGAATTCAATTCACTAAAATGCATGGAGCGGGCAATGATTATATCTATGTAGATACTACCAGATACCCGGTCGCAAATCCGGAGAAGAAAGCCATTGAATGGAGTGCATACCACACGGGAATAGGAAGCGACGGACTTGTTTTGATTGGCACTTCTGATAAAGCAGACTTCAGTATGCGCATTTTCAATGCAGACGGTTCGGAAGCAATGATGTGTGGCAATGCAAGCCGGTGTATAGGCAAATACTTATTCGAATATGGATTGACCGGCAGAACGGTCATTACTCTGGATACGCTCTCAGGCATCAAAATACTAAAACTTAATGTAGAAAACGAAACAGTAACGGCTGTAACAGTAGATATGGGAGAACCGTCGGAGACAGGAATCATTGACTTCAGCGATACATATTCATATGTTTCTACCAAAGTATCTATGGGAAATCCGCATCTGGTAACTTTTGTGGAGGATATTAACGGAATAAACCTCCAAAAGATTGGTCCGGAACTGGAAAACAACCCACTTTTCCCCGACCGTACCAACGTAGAATTTGCACAGGTATTAGACGATCATAAAATAAGAATGCGTGTGTGGGAAAGAGGTTCGGGAATTACCCAAGCCTGTGGAACAGGAGCTTGTGCCACTGCCGTAGCTGCCGTCATAAGAGGTAAAGCCGGACGAAAATCAGCTATTATCATGGATGGCGGAACGCTGACCATCGAATGGGATGAGAAAACGAATCACGTGTTTATGACTGGTCCCGCAACAAAGGTTTTTGATGGAACAATAGAAACAGAAGAATAAAAGAGAATAAGAGAGAGAGTATATAAAACGATAAACTTAAAACAACAATATGGCACTTGTAAACGAACATTTCCTGAAATTACCGGGAAGTTATTTATTCTCGGATATTGCGAAAAAAGTAAATACATTCAGGATCACACACCCGAAGCAAAACATTATCCGCCTGGGTATCGGAGATGTCACCCGTCCATTGCCTCCGGCCTGTATCGAAGCAATGCACAAAGCCGTAGAAGAATTGGCTCATGCCGAAACCTTCCATGGATACGGTCCGGAACAGGGATACGACTTCCTTATCGAAGCCGTTATCAAGAATGACTATGTAGCCCGGGGAATTCACTTTTCCAACTCAGAAGTATTCATCAGTGACGGAGCCAAAAGTGATACGGGAAACATCGGGGATATTCTGCGCCATGACAACAGCGTAGGAGTTACAGACCCTATTTATCCGGTATACATAGACAGCAATGTGATGTGTGGACGCGCAGGCATATTGGAAGAAGATAGTGGTAAATGGAGTAACGTGACGTACATGCCTTGTACAAGCGAAAACAATTTTATTCCGGAGATACCCGATAAACGTATCGACATTGTGTACCTCTGCTACCCTAACAACCCGACAGGGACAACGCTAACCAAAGCAGAACTGAAGAAATGGGTGGACTATGCACTGGCCAATGATACGCTGATATTGTTTGATGCAGCCTACGAAGCATACATCCGGGAACCAGACGTCCCACACTCCATTTACGAAATCAAAGGAGCCAAAAAATGTGCCATTGAATTCCGAAGCTTCTCAAAGACGGCAGGCTTCACCGGAGTACGTTGCGGATATACCGTAGTGCCCAAAGAACTGACGGCAGCCACACTCGGAGGAGACCGTATCCCTCTGAACCGCCTATGGAATCGCCGGCAATGTACAAAATTCAACGGTACCTCTTATATCACCCAACGGGCTGCTGAAGCGATTTACACCCCGGAAGGAAAAAAGCAGATACAAGAGACCATAGATTATTATATGACCAATGCCCATATCATGAAAGAGGGACTTGAAAGCACCGGACTAAAAGTTTACGGAGGGGTAAATGCTCCCTATCTCTGGGTTAAAACCCCGAACGGAGCAAGTTCGTGGAAGTTCTTTGACCAGCTGCTCTACGAAGCCAACGTAGTAGGTACACCGGGTATAGGCTTTGGCCCAAGCGGAGAAGGATATATCCGCCTCACAGCATTTGGTGAACGCAATGATTGTATCGAAGCTATGAGAAGAATAAAAAACTGGCTGTAAAGTCATTGAAAATTAGAAATTAAAACAATCCCCCACCGTTTTTTTTCTATGGTACACGGATAAGACGGATGACGACAGATCTGATTTTATTTCTCTCTGATTCCCTCAACTACTGATTCGTATGATTTTTTAATTTACAAAGATAATATTAGCGCGCTACTATATAACAGTTGGACCGTACATCCACAATTTTTCTAATTTAAAGGTAAAAAGACGATGAAAACGACGATTAACAAAAAATTAGGGGGAGTAGCAGTAGCGATAGTTGGAATACTCATTCCAACAACTACAATGGCACAAGACAAATTTGAGGTTTCACTGGAAGCCGACGTAGTGAGCAAATACGTATGGCGTGGTTTCGACCAAGGCTCCGGTGCCTCTGTTCAACCTTCTTTAGGGCTGGCCTATAAAGGAGTATCACTGTCGGCATGGGGAAGCACCAGCATCACAGATCTCGAACCCAAAGAATTCGACATCACGCTAGGTTACAGCATTGGTGGATTTAGTATTACAGTGACAGACTACTGGTGGTCTGGCGAAAGCGGTAAATATGGCTATTATAAAGACAGCCATTATTTTGAAGGCGCATTGAGTTACCATTTCGGAGAAAAAGTACCGCTGACTCTGTCCGTAGCAACCATGTTTGCCGGAGCAGATAAGAACCCGGAGGACAACCAGAACTTCTCCACTTACTTCAATGCTTCGTATGATATCGCCTGTCCGGGAGACGTCACATTAACTCCCTCCATCGGTGTATCAACTAAATCTTATTTATACACAGGTGAGAAGATCAGCGGCCTCACGGATATCTCGCTAAAGGCAACCAGATCAATCAAAGTAACAGATAGTTTTTCTATCCCAATCTTTGTACAGGCCACCGTATCACCCGTTATGGACAAGACATATCTGGTATTCGGCATGAGTTTCTAAAAGAAATACAAAACACACTAATTCAAGAAGGTATATGAAAAAGATTGAAGCTATTATCCGTAAAACCAAATTCGAGGAAGTGAAAGATGCGCTTCTGGATGCAGACATTGAGTGGTTCTCCTACTATGACGTAAGAGGTATAGGCAAAGCACGCCAGGGACGTATTTACCGTGGTGTGGTATATGACACAAGCTCTATTGAGCGAATTCTTATTTCGATTGTAGTACGTGACAAGAATGCAGAAAAGACCGTTCAGGCGATTGTCAGATCAGCACAAACCGGAGAGATCGGAGACGGACGTATTTTTGTTATTCCGATAGAAGATGCTATCCGCATCCGCACAGGAGAGCGAGGCGACATTGCTCTCTATAATGCCGAACAGGAACGATAGCACAGCGTGACCGGATTCCTGATACGGACCATTAGAAAATAAAGAAAGTAGTACAATTCAAAGACATCAAAATTATGGATACATATAGAAAGCACAGCATTACAAAGCTGTGGTTGGCCAGTGCTATGCTTTTTGCACTGTGCTTCGCAACAGAAACACTCGCTCAGGATAGAACCCTTGTAAACGCTACAACAGTAACAACTGCCGTAACGGAAACAATCACTACGGCAACAGAAACTCCGGTTACGGAAACTGCACCGGATACAATAGGAGAATTGGCTAACGGACTGAACACCGTATGGATGTTATTGGCGGCAATGCTGGTATTCTTCATGCAACCGGGGTTTGCACTGGTAGAAGCCGGATTCACAAGGGTAAAGAACACCGCCAATATTCTAATGAAGAACTTTGTCGATTTCATGTTCGGTTCGTTACTCTACTGGTTCATCGGTTTCGGACTGATGTTCGGTGCAGGTGGATTCATCGGTATGCCCCACTTCTTCAACTTGTCGTTCTATGAAGGTGGCGGACTCCCTTCAGAGGGTTTTCTGATATTCCAGACTGTATTTTGTGCCACAGCAGCCACCATTGTCTCAGGGGCTATGGCCGAGCGTACTAAATTCTCTATGTACATCGTTTATACCATCTGCATCAGTGTATTGATCTATCCCATTTCAGGACACTGGACCTGGGGAGGAGGTTGGCTCATGAACGGCGAAGAGGGCTCATTTATGATGAACCTGTTCGGCACAACTTTCCATGACTTTGCCGGTTCAACCGTAGTTCACTCCGTCGGAGGCTGGATAGCATTGGTAGGTGCAGCTATTCTCGGTCCGCGCATTGGTAAATACGGAAAAGACGGGAAGTCAAAAGCCATTCCGGGACACAACCTGACGATTGCAGCATTGGGCGTATTTGTCCTGTGGTTCGGTTGGTTCGGTTTTAACCCCGGTTCTCAATTGGCGGCAGCTTCTACCCCCGATCAGATAGCAATTTCCCATGTGTTTCTTACTACGAATCTGGCAGCTTGTGCCGGTGGTTTCTTCGCCCTCGCAGTGAGCTGGTGGAAATACGGGAAACCCTCTTTATCACTTACACTGAACGGTATCCTTGCCGGATTGGTAGGTATCACAGCCGGATGTGATTGTGTATCGGCAGCAGGAGCTGTACTGATTGGTGCCATCTGTGGGGTTGTAATGATATTCTCGGTAGACTTCATCGACAAAGTGCTGAAAATAGACGACCCCGTAGGTGCAAGCTCCGTACATGGTGTTTGTGGTTTCTTAGGCACACTGCTCACCGGATTGTTCTCTACAAGCGAAGGAGTATTCTATACAGGTACTTTCGGATTCTTTGGAGCACAGGTATTTGGAGCAGTCATAGTAGGTTGTTGGGCAGCCGGCATGGGTTTTGTTATCTTCAAGCTGCTCGATAAAGTTCACGGATTACGTGTTCCGGCACGCATCGAAGAAGAAGGTCTCGACATTTACGAGCACGGAGAATCAGCATATAACTAATCTATCATAATTCCATCAATCATAAATCAAAAGATTATGTCAAAACTAAGATTCAGAGTAGTAGAAACAGCTTTCAAGAAAAAAGCGGTAGAAGTGGTTCCTCCTTCGGAACGGCCTTCGGAGTACTTTGCAAAGTACGTATTCAACAAAGAAAAGATGTTCAGATACCTGTCAAGCAAGGTATACAACAAATTGATTGACGTTATTGACAATGGTGCTCCACTGGATCGCAGCATAGCCGATGAAGTAGCTGCCGGAATGAAAAAGTGGGCCAGCGAAATGGGAGTCACTCACTATACCCACTGGTTTGCTCCACTGAACGAAGGTACTGCCGAAAAACATGATGCCTTTATTGAACACGATGGCAAAGGAGGTGTAATGGAAGAATTCTCCGGCAAGTTACTTGTTCAACAGGAGCCGGATGCCTCATCCTTCCCAAACGGAGGAATCCGCAATACCTTCGAAGCGCGTGGATACTCAGCCTGGGACCCTTCCTCACCTGCATTTATTGTAGATGATACATTGTGCATCCCAACTGTATTCATAGCGTATACAGGCGAAGCACTCGACTATAAAGCTCCGTTGCTAAAAGCCCTGAGAGCCGTAGATAAAGCAGCTGTCGATGTATGCCGTTATTTCAACCCGGAGGTAAAGAAGGTAATCGCCTATCTGGGATGGGAACAGGAATATTTCCTGGTAGACGAAGGTCTTTATGCCGCCCGCCCCGATTTGCTGATGACAGGACGTACACTCATGGGGCATGACAGTGCTAAGAATCAGCAGCTGGAAGATCACTACTTCGGTGCCATTCCTACCCGTGTAGCGGCTTTTATGAAAGATCTCGAAATAGAAGCGCTTAAATTGGGTATCCCTGTAAAAACACGCCACAACGAAGTAGCACCCAACCAGTTTGAACTGGCTCCTATCTTTGAAGAATGCAATCTGGCAAATGATCACAACCTGCTCATCATGTCATTAATGCGCAAAATAAGCCGCCGCCACGGTTTCCGGGTATTATTACACGAAAAGCCATTCAAGGGAGTAAATGGTAGCGGCAAACACAACAACTGGTCACTGGGTACAGACACCGGCATTCTGTTAATGGCTCCGGGTAAGACTCCGGAAGACAACCTGCGCTTTGTAACATTCGTTGTGAATACACTAATGGCTGTTTACCACCACAACGGATTGCTGAAAGCATCTATCTCAAGCGCCACAAATGCCCATCGGTTAGGAGCCAACGAAGCACCTCCCGCCATCATCTCTTCTTTCCTGGGCAAACAATTGTCTCAGGTACTGGAACACATCGAAGAGAGCACCAAAGATGATCTGGTAAGTCTCAGTGGCAAACAAGGAATGAAACTTGACATTCCGCAGATCCCGGAATTACTGATTGACAATACAGACCGTAACCGTACCTCACCTTTCGCCTTCACCGGAAACCGTTTTGAGTTTCGTGCCGTTGGCTCGGAAGCCAATTGTGCCAGTGCCATGATTGCCCTGAACTCTGCCATTGCCGCTCAATTGAAGATGTTCAAAAAAGATGTAGATACACTGATAGAAAAAGGCGAGCCCAAAGTTTCGGCCATCCTGGAAGTAATTCGTAAATACATCAAAGAGTGTAAAGCCATCCACTTTGACGGCAACGGATACAGTGACGAGTGGAAAGAAGAGGCTAAAAAAAGAGGATTGGACTGTGAAACCAGCGTTCCATTAATCTTCGACAACTATCTGAAACCGGAGACCATTGCCATGTTTGAAGCCACAGGCGTAATGACAAAGAAAGAGCTGGAAGCCCGGAATGAAGTGAAATGGGAAACCTATACCAAGAAAATCCAGATTGAAGCCCGTGTCTTGGGTGACCTGGCAATGAACCACATTATTCCGGTTGCAACGCAGTATCAAACGGATCTGATTGATAATGTGTATAAGATGCGCGCCCTCTTCCCGGAAGAGAAAGCTGCCAGACTATCTGCTAAAAATCTGGAACTGATCGAAGAAATAGCAGATCGTACGGCCTTCATAAAAGAACATGTAGATGCCATGATCGAAGCTCGTAAAGTGGCAAACAAGATTGAAAGCGAACGCGAAAAAGCCATCGCTTATCATGATACCATAGTACCGGCACTGGAAGAGATACGTTACCACATAGACAAACTGGAACTCATCGTTGACAACCAAATGTGGACGCTACCCAAATACCGGGAATTATTATTCATTAGATAGTGAATAGTGATTAGCGATGAGTGATGAGTGCCATGCGGCATATAAGTACAGTATTAATCACTATTCACTAACCACTAATCACTATTCAAACTATTTCTTTTGTTGGTTGTTTTAAGTTTGCAGGGGAGGATTGCCGTGAGGCAGGCCTCTTCTTTTTTTTACTCTATTATCTTCGCATCCTCAATATCGTCTGATACCGGCTTTCTGGGTTTATTGCGTGTAAACTTAAACCAGTTCACCAATTCAGATATCGCGTATATAAGACTACTTACTCCGATAATCATAAATGCCGTATTGCGTGCTCCCGTCGGATTGAAAAGAGCCACAATGCCTGCCAGCAAGATAAGAGAGGGTACCACATAAAACGCACCGGGAACTACCGTCCAGCGGCGAGCCATTGAAAGCGAAGCTATCTGCTGCACACCTCCTAATATAAGGATAAAGCCAAGCAAGAACATCAATACATCGGCAAAGAACCCCGGCATTACCACCAACCAGAGACCGAAAAGCAAACTACCCGTTCCTTCAATCGGAAAACGACGCGAAACACCTTGCTCTGGTTTAGCTGCAAAATAACTGATAATAGAAATAAAACCGGGAATCAGGAATAACACACCAAGAGTAATAACAAGATACTGTACCGCAGCATCCGGCCAAAGCACAAGTACCAGACCAATAATCAATGCACAGACAGTACGGATAAGGGAATAATTCATTGTTTTCATATTTTTCTATATATTTTTAACGGGATACAACCCAATCTTTTTGCGAATATAGGTGTTTCTGTTTACATATTAAAACAACAAACCAGTTTTGTAATAAGTTCATAGCAGAAATGTAACTTTTCTTACATCCTGCTTCCGTACTTTTGCAACGATAAATTTATAGACACTAAAGAGCCATCCTAAGTTATGACAAAGTGTAACTAAGTACGTATTTAAGATAATAGGGCTTCATTGCCTTGCGAACAATGAAGCCCTATTATGTTGTAACTTTGTTATATAACAAAACGATTGTTTTAAAACATTGATAAGTACTACCTCTTACATAGCACTTTCCAATATCTCTTTTGCCACTGTACCTGTTACATTTCCGTTTTCGCCATACTTCACTCCACGGGCATTAAAACGACGTTCTATTTCTTCAATCGTTTCTTTGCCGATCCCCTCTTCACTCAAGCGGGTAGTGAGTCCCAAGGAACGGAAAAACTCTTCGGTACGGCGGATAGCCTCATCAATACGTTCTTCTCTCGTACCGGACGTTATTCCCCACACCCGTTCACCATATTGCAGGATCTTGTCTCCTTTGAACCGACGAAGCACACGCAAGGTAGCCGGATAAACAATGGCCAATGTATGCCCGTGCGTCAATCCGTGAAGAGCTGTCAGTTCATGCCCAATCATATGTGTAGCCCAGTCTTGCGATACTCCCATGGCTACAAAACCATTCAGCCCCATGGTAGCAGAAAGCATAAAATCTGCCATCAACTGGTAGTCATGCTGGTTCTCGCGTATCTGCGGAGCAATCTCTACAAGGGTTTGCAAAATACCTTCTGCCCAGCGGTCCATAAGGCGGCTTTGACCGGGAGTAGTCATATATTGCTCTACTACGTGCACAAATGTATCGGCAATACCGCAGGCTACCTGATGAGGAGGCAAAGTAAACGTCACCTCAGGATCAAGGATAGAAAAAAGCGGATAGTTGGCATAGAAAGGATATTTCTCCTTTGTTTCGTGACGGGAGATTACAGCCCCGTTATTCATTTCCGATCCTGTGGCAGGCAAAGTGAGTACAGTAGAAAGAGGCACGGTATTTGTCACCGGACGTCCGGCAGCCACAAGATCCCAGGCATCTCCATCATAAAGTAATCCGGCAGCTATCAACTTTGTTCCGTCAATGACGGAACCGCCACCTACTGCCAACAGATAGTCAACTTTATGTTCTTTTCCAAGAGCAATGGCTTTACGCAACGTTTCGATAGCCGGGTTGGGTTCAATGCCCCAGAATTCTACTGTAAAATAATCTTTGAGAGCTTCCTTCACTTGGTCGTACACGCCGTTTTTCTTAACGCTTCCACCGCCAAAAGTTATCATAATTCGTTTATCGGACGGAATTTCCTTACTCAATTGAGCAATCATCCCACGCCCCATAATGAGCTTGACAGGATTCTGAAAAATAAAGTTATTCATAGGTTATTACTTCTTTAATAATAAGTGCAAAGATAACAATCCTATTGCGATATAGGAAGAATCTTTTATAAAAAGAGATTCATTCAAGACTGTACAAGAATGAATCAAACTCACCACAGAGTTTCACAGAGTTCCACAGAGTTTAAATCTTTATTGAAACGCAGATTAACGCAGATTTTCGCAAAGGGAAACAAATGTATGATAAAGAACTACAGTCTTTTAATCTGCGTTTATCTGTGTTAATCCGCGTTTTATCAGATAAATACTGCTCCGTGGAACTCTGTGTTACTCTGTGGTGAAATACCATACAAAAACGAACAATTCATATTAGTTCACCGGAAGCCATGCGTTAATATCTTCAGCTACAAAAAGCCAGTATAGTAACAGTAAGATTAAAATAACGACAGCGATTGCAATAAGGACTTTCCTTTGTTTCATAATTTGGTTTCTGTTTAAATATTAATTGTATAATTAAACAAATCAAGAGAAGGAAATGTTTATTTAGTACTTTCTTCAAACGAAAAGAATAAAAAAAAGAAAGATTTTGTTTGCTATTTCAAACAATGTGTTTATATTTGCCCCCATAAAACATCAAAAGACAATGAGAACAATGTTAGTAAATACATATTGGTGGTGGCGCCCGTTACAACTCCGACAGTCGTAAGGGAGCAGTGCTCGTATGTATATACCTCATTAAAGATATAACAGATTTGAAAGAGCCCTGTCGCAACCTGCGACAGGGCTCTTTTCATTTCCACCCCATTTGTCGAATCCGGCTCAGCCGGCATTACAACAGAGTTTAATTATAAAAAGAAGAATATATGAAAAGTTATCAAGTTGACAAAGATGGTTATTATGGAGAATTTGGCGGAGCGTATATCCCCGAAATACTTCATAAATGTGTAGAAGAATTAAAGAATACATACCTCACCGTACTGAATGATGAGGGTTTCAAACAAGAGTTCGACCAACTACTGCGCGACTACGTAGGACGTCCCTCCCCTCTCTACCTGGCACGCCGCCTTTCAGAGAAATACGGATGTAAGATGTACCTGAAACGGGAAGACCTCAACCATACCGGTGCTCATAAGATAAACAATACCATCGGTCAGATATTGCTGGCTCGCCGAATGGGTAAGACTCGTATCATCGCCGAAACAGGTGCCGGACAACATGGAGTAGCTACAGCCACCGTTTGTGCACTGATGAACATGGAGTGCATTGTCTACATGGGTAAGACAGATGTGGAACGCCAGCATATCAACGTAGAGAAGATGAAAATGCTCGGTGCAACAGTTATCCCGGTAACATCGGGAAATATGACACTGAAAGATGCTACCAACGAAGCGATACGCGATTGGTGTTGTCATCCGGCAGATACGTACTACATCATCGGTTCTACGGTTGGCCCTCACCCTTACCCGGACATGGTAGCACGCTTGCAGTCAGTGATCAGTGAAGAGATAAAAAAACAACTCGCAGAAAAAGAGGGACGCGACTATCCCGATTATCTTATCGCCTGTGTAGGTGGAGGAAGTAATGCTGCAGGTACTATCTATCATTATCTGGACGACGAACGGGTACGCATCGTTCTGGCAGAAGCCGGAGGAAAAGGCGTAGAAACCGGACAAACCGCAGCAACTATCCAACTCGGGAAAATGGGTATCATTCACGGAGCACGTACCTTCGTCATCCAAGACGAAGACGGGCAGATTGAAGAGCCCTATTCTATCTCTGCCGGATTGGACTATCCTGGCATCGGACCGATACATGCTAACCTTGCATCGCAGCATCGTGCCACAGTACTGGCCGTAAATGACGACGAAGCCATAGAAGCCGCCTACGAACTGACAAAACTGGAAGGAATCATTCCGGCACTCGAATCGGCCCATGCATTAGGTGCCCTCAAAAAATTAAAGTTCAACCCGGAAGATGTGGTAGTATTAACTGTGTCGGGAAGAGGAGATAAGGATATTGAAACCTATTTGAAATTTACGATTTGACGATTTACTATTTACGATTGGGATTACCCTTATTCATAAATAAAGTAACTTCAATCGTAAATTGTAAATCGTCTAATCGTAAATCAAAGTGGTTTTAATTGTAAATAGTAAATCGTCTAATCGTAAATAACCCCATGTTTAATTATAAAACTAACAGCAAACAGGTACTTGGCGACCTGCATACTCCGGTAAGTATCTACCTTAAGGTACGCGATATGTATCCGCAATCGGTACTCATGGAAAGCTCAGACTTCCATGCCGGAGAGAATTCCATGTCATACATCGCTCTCTGCCCACTGGCAAGCGTAGGTGTCAACAACGACCTTGTCACTACTACCTATCCGGACAATACCCGCGAAGAAAAGCCGCTGACAGAAACCTTCACAGTAGAAAATGCCATTAACAGCTTTATTAACTGTTTCCATGTATCGGGAGAACACAAGGAAGTATGCGGACTCTACGGTTATACCACTTTCAATGCCGTGAAATACTTTGAACATATCCCCATTAAAGAGAGTCACGACCAGATGAATGATGCACCGGATATATTGTACATCTTATATAAGTATATCATCATCTTCAATCATTTCAAAAACGAGCTTACGCTTGTAGAAATGCTCAGCGAAGGAGAAGAAAGCGGATTGCCGGAACTGGAATCTACTATCGAGAACCGTAATTACGCATCTTATAACTTCTCTGTGACCGGTCCGGTAACAAGCCCCATCACCGATGAGCAACACAAAGCAAATGTTCGCAAAGGTATCGCACACTGTCTGCGTGGCGATGTTTTCCAGATTGTTTTATCGAGAAGATTCGTACAGCCTTATGCCGGCGATGATTTCAAAGTATACCGTGCTCTGCGTAGCATTAACCCTTCCCCTTATCTGTTTTACTTCGACTTTGGCGGTTACCGCATCTTCGGTTCATCTCCCGAAACACACTGCAAAATTGAAGGCAAACAAGCCTGTATTGATCCCATAGCAGGAACTACCCGCCGCACGGGCGACTCTATCAAAGACAAAGAACTCGCAGAGGCTCTGCTTGCAGACCCGAAAGAGAATGCAGAACATGTCATGCTGGTAGATCTGGCACGAAATGACCTCAGCCGCAACTGCCATGACGTGCGTGTAGTGTTCTACAAAGAACCACAGTACTACAGTCATGTGATCCATCTGGTCAGCCGCGTCAGCGGAGTACTCAATCAAGAGAGTAGCTCCATGAAAACGTTCATCGACACTTTTCCGGCAGGTACACTTAGCGGTGCACCCAAAGTACGCGCCATGCAACTTATCAGTGAGATAGAGCCGCACAATCGCGGCGCCTATGGCGGTTGTATCGGATTCATCGGACTAAACGGAGACTTGAACCAAGCCATTACAATTCGTACCTTTGTGAGTCGTAACAATGAACTGTGGCTCCAGGCAGGAGGTGGTATTGTAGCCCGCAGCCAGGACGAATATGAATTGCAGGAAGTAAACAACAAGTTGGGTGCATTGAAGAAAGCAATAGACTTGGCAGTAACACTTAAAAATTAAAGACAATGAAGATATTACTTTTAGATAACTACGACTCTTTCACTTATAATTTGCTGCATGTTGTGAAGGAATTGGGAATCAAAGATGTAGAAGTATTCCGTAACGATCAGATTGCACTCAGTGAAATAGAACGCTTTGACAAGATCATCCTCTCACCCGGTCCCGGTATACCGGAAGAAGCCGGTCTGTTATTGCCCATCATCAAACAATATGCCCCAACCAAAAGTATTCTCGGCGTTTGTCTGGGGCATCAAGCTATCGGCGAAGCTTTCGGTGCTACACTGGAAAACCTTACAGATGTATATCATGGTGTACAAACCCCGGTTCATATCATCAAAGACGATATTTTGTTTCAGCATCTGGAGCACGAAATACCCGTAGGACGCTACCATTCATGGGTAGTAAGCCGCAACGCTTTTCCGGAGTGTCTGGAAATTACAGCCGAAAGCCAGGAAGGGCAAATCATGGCATTGCGCCATCGGATGTACGATGTACATGGCATTCAATTCCATCCCGAATCGGTGTTGACACCACAGGGCAAAGTTATCATTCAGAACTTTTTAAATGCATAAATGTATGAAACAGATTCTATATAAGCTCTTCGAGCACCAATACCTGGGACGGGACGAAGCCCGTATCATCCTGCAAAACATAGCACAAGGCAAATATAATGATGTACAGGTGGCATCTCTAATCACCGTTTTTCTGATGCGCAATATCTCCGTAGAGGAATTATGCGGTTTTCGCGATGCTTTACTCGAGATGCGGGTCCCTGTCGATCTGAGTGAGTTCTCTCCGATTGACATTGTAGGCACGGGTGGTGATGGAAAAAACACCTTCAATATTTCTACAGCAGCCTGCTTCACAGTAGCCGGAGCTGGCTTTCCGGTTGTGAAGCATGGAAACTACGGAGCTACTTCCGTCAGCGGTGCCAGCAATGTAATGGAACAACACGGTGTGAAATTTACCAATGATGTTGATAAGTTACGGCGTTCTATGGAGAGGTGTAACATCGCTTATCTGCACGCTCCCCTCTTCAACCCGGCACTCAAAGCAGTAGCTCCGGTACGCAAATCACTGGCAGTACGTACGTTTTTCAATATGCTTGGTCCGTTGGTCAATCCGGTATTACCGAGCTACCAGCTGTTGGGCGTCTACAATCTGCCTTTGCTTCGTCTGTATAGCTACACTTATCAGGCAAGCAACATTAAGTTCGCAGTAGTCCACAGCCTGGACGGATATGACGAAATATCCCTGACAAAGGAATTCAAAGTAGCTACCAGCGAGAGTGAGAAAATTTACACCCCCGAAAGCCTTGGTTTCTCTCGTTACACGGAGATGGATCTGGATGGTGGAAACACACCAGAAGATGCCGCAAGGATATTCGACAACGTACTGGCAAATACAGCTACCGAAGCACAAAAAGATGTAGTAATTGTCAATGCTGCCTTTGCCATCAATGTGATTTGTCCGGAGAAGCCAATAGAAGAGTGTATTGCCCTTGCCCGCGAGTCGCTGGAAAGTGGAAGGGCACTGGATACGCTTAAGAAATTTATAAATAGTGATGAGTGATAAGTGATTAGTGATTAGTGCCATGCGGATGATCGCGCAGCCCACTAATCACTTATCACTAATCGCTTATCACTAACCACTAATCACTATTTTTCCTATGCCCGATATATTATCTGAAATTATCGCTAACAAGCGGATTGAAGTGGAGTTGCAGAAGCAATCCATTACAATCGAACAATTATACGAAGGGGTTAGTGACGTCCCTCCTACCCGCTCTATGAAACAGGCATTAGCTACTTCTTCCAGTGGTATTATTGCCGAGTTCAAACGCCGTTCTCCCTCTAAAGGCTGGATAAAGGAAACAGCCAGTCCGGAGGAGATCATTCCCGATTATGCTGCTGCTGGTGCTTCTGCACTATCTATCCTTACTGATGAGAAATTCTTTGGCGGAACATTACGTGATATCCGTATCGCCCGTCCGTTGGTGGATCTACCCATTCTAAGGAAAGAGTTCATTATCGATGAGTATCAGCTCTACCAGGCCCGTATCGTAGGTGCCGATGCAGTGCTGCTTATTGCTGCTGCACTCGAACAGGACGAATGCCATGCACTGACTGATAAAGCTCATGAACTCGGTCTTGAAGTCCTGCTCGAAATTCATAGTGCAGACGAGCTTACTTATATAAATAAGGAGACAGATATGGTAGGTATCAACAACCGTAACCTCGGGAGCTTTCATACAGATGTTGCCAACTCCTTCCGTCTGGCAGAACATTTGCCGGAAGACATCATACGCGTATCCGAAAGCGGACTTTCTCAACCAGAAACCATATCTCAGTTACGCGATGCCGGTTTCAGAGGTTTTCTTATCGGCGAAACCTTTATGCGCACCGGGCAACCGGGTGAAACACTCAAAGATTTTATAGATAAAATAATCACATAATAACTCTTAATCCCTCAAGAAAATGGTAAACAACAAATTAATCAAAGTTTGCGGCATGTGTGAAGGAGAAAATATTCGTGAAGTAGAATCACCAGACATCGACATGATCGGGTTCATCTTCTATCCCAAATCTCCACGTTACTTATGCGAAATGCCCGATTATATGCCTGCCAATGCCCGCCGTGTCGGAGTCTTTGTTAACGAAGATAAGCAGACAATAGAAATGTTTGCCGACCGTTTCAGTCTGGACTTCATTCAATTACACGGAAATGAATCGCCGGAATATTGCCGGTCACTCCAGTTGTCAGGGCTGAAACTTATCAAGGCATTCCCTATAGCCAGCAGAAAGGATCTGCAAAACGTACACAATTACAGTAATTTCTGCAAATACTTTCTCTTTGATACAAAGTGCGAACAACGTGGAGGATCGGGTAATCAATTCGACTGGAGTATTCTGCATATCTATAAAGGACGTACTCCCTTCATACTGAGTGGCGGTATCAATCCTTATAGCGCCAAAGCACTCAAAGAGTTTCAGCACCCCCTACTGGTGGGCTACGATCTCAACAGCCGCTTTGAAGTAAAACCGGGAAAGAAGGACGCACAACGTATCCATCTGTTTTTAAACGAATTACGTTAATAATAAAGAAAGAATAAAAACATGAATAGAATCAATCAACTCTTCGGCAGCGATAAAAAAAACCTGCTATCTATCTATTTTTGTGCCGGTACTCCTACATTGGAGGGAACAGCCAACGTTATCCGCACCCTCGAAAAGCACGGTGTAAGTATGATTGAAATCGGCATTCCATTCAGTGATCCAATGGCAGACGGTATTGTGATTCAGAATGCAGCCACACGGGCACTTCGTAACGGCATGTCACTCAAACGGCTTTTCGAACAGCTCCACGGTATTCGCGAAGATGTGAAAATTCCACTTGTATTTATGGGATACCTGAATCCTATCATGCAGTTTGGGTTTGAAAACTTCTGCCGCCAATGCGTTGAATGTGGCATTGATGGAGTTATTATTCCCGATCTTCCTTTTCGCGACTACCAGGAGCAATACCGCCCCATAGCCGAACGTTATGACATTAAAGTAATTATGCTTATCACTCCCGAAACCAGCGAAGAACGCATACGTGAAATAGACGCCCATACAGACGGGTTTATTTATATGGTATCTTCGGCTGCCACTACAGGCGCCCAGCAGGATTTTGATGTGCAGAAGCGTGCTTACTTCAAGAAGATAGACGAAATGAAACTACGCAATCCGCGCATGGTGGGTTTTGGCATTTCGAACAAAGCTACCTTCCGTGCAGCATGTGACAATGCGCGGGGAGGTATTATAGGCAGTCGATTTGTTACTTTACTGGAAGAAGAAAAAGACCCTGAAAAAGCAATCCTTCGGCTGCTGGAAGCAATTCGGGAGTAAGTTGATGAGTTTGTAAGTTTGTGAGTTGATAAGTTGATGAGTTGGTAAGTTGAAGAGTTGGTGAGTTGAAAAGTTGGTGAGTTGAAAAGTTGGTGAGTTGAAAAGTTGGTGAGTTGAAAAGTTGGTGAGTTGAAAAGTTGGTGAATTGGTGAGTTGACAAGAGGACAAGTTGTCAACTCACAAACTCTTCAACTTACCAACTCACAAACTCATCAACTCACAAACTTACCCAACGATAATCCATAAATCATAATAAATTTATATCTTTGTCGCCGATTTAACAAAAGAGCCACAGATATGATAGCAAATTGCCCTTCCGTTTTGTTAATATATACTGGAGGAACTATCGGAATGATAGAAAACCCGGAAACAGGTGCCTTAGAAAACTTCAACTTTGACCACCTGCTGAAACACGTCCCCGAATTGAAGCGTTTTAATTACCGGATCTCCTCCTATCAATTCGACCCTCCTATTGACTCTTCTGATATGGAACCTCTTTACTGGGCAAAACTCGTAAAGATCATCAACTATAATTATGACAACTTCGATGGCTTTGTCATTTTGCACGGTACAGACACAATGGCCTATACAGCTTCGGCTTTGAGTTTCATGCTTGAGAATTTAAGCAAACCAGTCATCCTCACCGGCTCACAGCTTCCTATCGGAACCCTGAGAACAGACGGAAAAGAAAACCTGATAACCGCTATCGAAATAGCCGCAGCCAAAAATCCGGACGGTACCGCCATCGTACCGGAAGTATGTATCTTCTTCGAAAATCACCTTATGCGGGGCAACCGTACTACCAAAATCAACGCCGAGAACTTCAATGCCTTTCGCTCATTCAACTATCCGGCATTGGCACGTGTCGGTATCCATATTAAATATGAACCTAATTTAATCCGCAAACCAGATTTCTCCAAACCACTGAAACCACATTATCTGTTCGATTCCAATGTAGTGATATTAACTCTTTTCCCCGGCATACAGGAAAGTATCGTCACCTCCCTGCTTCACGTGGAGGGATTGAAAGCGGTGGTATTGAAAACTTTCGGTTCGGGAAATGCCCCTCAGAAACCCTGGTTCATCCAACAGCTAAAAGAGGCTACAGAACGAGGTATTATCATTGTCAACATTACCCAGTGCTCTTCGGGAGCAGTAGAAATGGAACGGTACGAAACCGGAATACAACTATTGCAAGCAGGTGTGATCAGCGGATATGACAGCACCCCGGAATGTGCAGTAACCAAACTGATGTTCCTGCTTGGACACGGATTGAGTAACAAAGAAATCAGATACAAAATGAATTCTTGCCTGGTGGGAGAAATAACGAAGTCAATAGGATAAAATGAAATAGACAATATATTCCTCAACTCCGAAGTTTTCAAATCAACCGTTGTGGAGTCCGGGGAATATTTTCAGTATTTAACTAAAAATCGGGTATTGATCCTAAATGATAAATAATGCGAATCAGTAGTTGAAAACCGGACTCAACTTAATCGTATATATTTGTTCAAAACAAGGCGATATAAACTACCTTTTATCAGGAAAAAAACTACTATTCTCTCTTTTATAATCTATAACCAAAACTTTTGATTCTATAACCGGAACTTTTGGTTATAAAACCTAAAGTTTTAATCTTACAACTGAAACTTTTGATTATAGTTTATCTTTAATTGTCCGTAACTTTACTTCCTATGAAAAGGTATTAATTTAAGGAAGAAGCAGATTTTATATATAAATGTCTTGAGTGTTGCGGATAAACTATCGGCAATCCCTTTAGTTCATTCTATACAGGTTTGGACCAAATATCCAACTACCGATTCGCATCAATAATAGATTACAGACGAATATTTTTAGCCTGTTGGGTTTCAATGTATAATCATGAATCTTATTGAATAGTAACCAGAGCAGAGAAAACACAGATATTAATAGTGAAAATTCAATAAATATATCTATTGCCAACTAAAAACATAAAAGATTAAGAATTTGTCAACAAGAAGAATTTGTATAAACTATTTTCTATATACATACCTTGATCCTCCCCCAATACAGACATCTCAATCATCTATTGAAAGAAGAAACAGTCAAAATAAGCATCATAACAACAATAATCTGTTACCGTCATCCTTGCTCCTCTGCTTGTAAAGAAAGTCCAATAAGAAACAATGAACAGAATATACAACTTTTCTTATAATTCGCTTTTACAGTGCACGAACAAATATAGCATATACTACTGATAAACAAAGAAATAAAAGTTATTGAAAGAACGACTAAAGAAAGTTGCAATATCCGTCCATCAATATCTAAAAAGATGTTAATAAGCAAAACTTTATCTCCCCTAACTGGTTGTTATCATACAATAAATAGATATCTTTGTGATAAATAGTAAAGGCAATTTGTTGTTATAGCAAATTACAGTAGACAAAATAAGCAATATTTAATGTATGAAAATTAACTTCCGGGAATCACTGGCAGCTACACTTATAGTAAGTGGAGTTGTTTTTAGTAGCTGTGTAGATAGTGATAAGAACTTCTATGATCCCAATTACCGTGCTCAAAATCCAATGGGTAACATAAGTGCCCCTAATGGCTTTGACTGGTTATTATTCTCTTCGATAAACCTTAATGTGAAGGTTAACGACACATTTAACGGACAATATCATTATACGGTAGAGGTGTTCGACAACAATCCTGTAATATCTCCGGATGCAACCCTCCTGACCAAAGGATTTGCCAAATTGGGTCAGGACTTCACTACCGAATTGCCTGTATCCAATTCGATTCCGATGCTTTACATTCGCCAGATTGCTCCGGATGGATTGGCATCAATTCGTGCGTACAGCACAGAGAACGGGGTTGTTAATTGCGACTTCAGTACTCCGGTGACTACGCAAACTACCAGAAGCATGAGTACACGGGCATTCACGACAATGACAACACCAGACAGTGAAGATAAGAGTATATTTCCCGAAGTATCACCCACAAATGAAATATTCGATCAAAACAACTTTAAAGCCAACGGCAGTTATAAAGTTACTGCAAAGACAACCAAAATAAATATTTGGGCATCAGGAGTTAGTTTGTATGTTACCGAAAACATAACGCTGAGCGAAGAAACATACCTTGCTGCCAATTGCAAACTATTCATACTGCCCAATGTGACTGTAACAATGCCACAATCAAAGAATAATGGCCAAATCAACTGCTTGATTTCAGTAGGTAAAGGGGCAACATTAAAAATAGAAAACGATATGCAACTGGATAATAACTATAAGTTGTATAACCAGGGTACTCTCACCGCCCGTAATGTCACTTATACCAACAGTTCTTTCATCTATAATGGAGAAAAGGGTATTATAAATATCTCCGGTAAACTGACCGGCACGAACGGAAACTCTAATATGCTGAATGAAGGAGAAGTGACTGCCACCGATATAGCTGTCACAGGTGATAGTCATATAAAGAATATCAATAAAGTAACCGTAGCCCAACTGACCAGCCTCAACTGTAAAAACGGTTCATGGGAGAATGAAGGTGAATGGACTACCACAAACATGCACATAGAAGGCTGGAATGATTATAGCCTCAACAAATGCAAACTAATCGTCAATCAGCTATTAGACCTGCACGAAGCTAAAATCATAAATGACGCCGGTGCATTTATTAAGACCAGCAGGCTGTATATGGACAACACATTAATAGAGATGGGTGCCAAGGCTATGTTTACAGTAGAAGAGCAAGCCGAATTCCGATATCATACAAAAAACAGAGGGTTCAAGGGTACAGGCAACGAGAAAGCACTTCTCAAAATGAAAAAAGCAGTTGCTACGAATCCCGACAACAATGACATGATTCATTATTCCGGAAATTTACAGATTGTCTGTGATGATCATCCGGATTCTAAAAGAGATCAATGGGGGAATATTCGCTGGACAATGACAGGCGGTGCCGAATGGGCAAGTGAATCTACCAATCCTGTAGAAATCGCCAAAACAGAATGTAGTGAAGGCTCTGTTACCAATCCGCTTCCTCCAACTGAACCGGAATTCCCGACTATCATAGAAACAGCCAATAAATACACACTGCTGTTTGAAGACCAATGGCCTCTCTACGGCGACTATGATATGAATGACATTGTAATACAGCTCAAAGGTTTGAAGTATGAACTTGACAGTAAAAACAAAACGAACAAAGTAACATTCACTGTTACCCTTCGTGCCGTAGGAGCAACCAAAGCTATCGCCGCCGCTGTAATGTTAGACAAAGTACCAGCAAGCAGTATAAACAGCATTGCATACAAAGCCCATAAACCCACCACATTCAATCTTCAAAACAGTGGAGTTGAAGCAGGTCAGAGCCAGGCTGTGATACCTCTCTTTGACGATGCACACAAATTAATGGGAAAGAATACAAGAGAGTTCATCAATACCCAGTCTGGCAGTGACAATAATGTAAGCAACAGTGATCTTCCCGAAATAGAAATCACTGTAAACCTGACCAATAGCATAGAAGAAAGTGCCTTCAACATCAACAATATGAATTTCTTCATCATCACCGACAGAGCCCAGCAGAGAAAAGAAATCCATATGCCGGGACGTCAGCCAAGCGATTTGGCCAATACCCAACTGTTCGGAGGAAATGATGACGGCTCAACGGGTACGAAGTATTACATAAGCAAAGAGAATCTTGCCTGGGGTATCATCATACCACAGTCGTTTAAATGGCCTTTGGAGTATCGCAATATTAAAGATGTATACAAGGAGTTTGAAAGTTGGGTAACCAGTGGTGGTACAGAGAACCCCAAATGGTATACTACCTTCGACAACAACGGCACTTTCCAGAACAATAAAAATTAAAAATAAAGTAAAAGCCGGAGAATAAGAAAATCCGGCTTTTATTTTGTCCGGGAAACAGACTTTATTTGAAAACAGAAAATAACTTTATCGTAAAAGAACACAGTTATAAAAATATTATATATATTTGCACGGCTTGAGACAAGAAAGACATCAATCACGTATCAACAAAGCAAGCAAAGTAAAAAGTTTTATTATAGACATGAGAAAAAAAATATTGCTCATTGATGACAAGGCATCCATCGCAAAAGTAGTTTCCATCTATTTGGGAAAAGATTACGATTTCACCTATCATGAAAATCCTATTAAAGCCATTGAGTGGCTGAATGAAGGGAACGTTCCGGATCTTATTATCTCGGACATCCGTATGCCGGAAATGATGGGAGATGAATTCTTACTTTACATGAAACGAAATGAGTTATTCAAATCCATACCTATTATCATGCTTTCAAGCGAAGAAAGCACAACAGAAAGAATCAGGCTTCTGGAAGAGGGAGCAGCCGATTACATCCTAAAACCATTCAATCCTCTCGAACTTAAAGTCCGTATTAAAAAAATTATAGACTAAGTCTTTCTATGCTACATCTTATCTATATCGGAAGGTACGAAAAAACGATTAAACGCTTTTCCAAACTCCCCAAAGAGGAGTTTTACAATGTAGCTACATGTGATAAGGCTATCAAAATAATAGATAAGATACGGGAGAAGTTTGATATAATCATATTATACGAACAGACTAATACACAGACAGATATCAAAGATATTGAGTCTTTGCGGAAAAAGTATCCCGGTATCTATATGGTATTAGTGATGGATTCACTTACACAACAAGAAAGTCTGCAATATCTGAAAGCCGGTATCAACAACACCATACCATTTGAAAGCCCCCAGGAGGCAATAGACAGCCTGATAAGCTTTCAGAAACGCAGAAAGCAACAAAAGATAAAAGACCTACAAAAAAGAGGAGAGAATATACAAACATTCAGGCTTCCTCTCTGGAAAAGATGTTTTGATATACTTTTTTCGGGTACTGCACTATTAGGCTTGTCTCCCCTACTCATTATTACTGCGATAGCTATCCGCCTGGAGAGCAAAGGAGCCATTATCTATAAATCAAAACGTGTAGGAAGTAATTATCAGATATTTGATTTTCTGAAATTTCGTTCCATGTATACGAATGCCGACAAGCATCTGAAAGACTTCAACTCCCTGAATCAATATCAAACCGAAGAAGAGACAACCGAAGATATCATCTGGGGAGAAATGCCCGAGCTTAGTGAAAATGAAGACGGGATAGTACTAATCTCTGATGATTTTGTCATTTCAGAAGAAGCGTATATCAACAAAAGAAGCCACGAACAGGAGAATGCATTTGTCAAACTCGAAAACGATCCACGCATCACGCGGGTAGGACGTTTCATTCGTAAATACAGCATTGACGAATTGCCTCAACTTATCAATATATTGAAAGGAGACATGTCAATAGTAGGTAACCGCCCCTTGCCACTGTACGAAGCTGAGTTATTAACCAGCGACGAATACATCGACCGCTTTATGGCTCCGGCGGGACTGACAGGACTTTGGCAGGTAGAAAAGCGTGGAGATTCAGGAAAGATGTCGGCAGATGAGCGTAAACAGTTGGATATAAAATATGCCAAAACATTCTCTTTTTGGATAGACATGAGAATTATCCTGAAAACTGTTACTGCATTTATACAAAAAGAAAACGTATAATATATACAGCTTATATGGCAGACACTCTTTTCTATACTGCAGACAGCATATTCTTTCTCTACATTGCGATAGCCGGCATCTATCTATTTGTTTTTGCTTTGGCAGCATTATTCAGAAGATCAGAGAAATATCCGGCTACCGGGAATATGCATCGTTTTATACTTCTGGTTCCTCCGGGAACAGAAATCTGTAAACAAAAGTATCCGGAAGAGTTATATACCCTGCTCACTTACGAAAATCTGTATCAGAGTATAAAAGAACTGGATGAGTCGCTATACGACATAGCTATCATTCTGGGAGAAACAACCAATGTATCTCCGTGCCTGCTAAAAGAAATCAATAACGCATACGGATCGGGGACAATGGCTATGCAACTACACCACATCATTGAATGCCGTCCTACCCGAAAGATTCGCTGGAAAGCAATCCATGAAGAAATCCGAAATTCAATATTCAGACAAGGACATGTCCAGACAGGACTTTCTTCGGCACTCGAAAAAACAGATATTGCCATAGACTTCAAATGGCTGAAACAAAACCTGAGAAGTCCGAAAAGCAATCTGGAAAGCAGATTATTACAGCAGAACATCTATATAGAATATATGGACCACATCCATATATACAGTAACACTCCTCGTCCCCGCCCCTATTCTATGTCAAAGCGAAAAGCCGTCTCAAAGCTTCCTGCAGTACTAATGGAAGGCAACTGGGATTATGCAGACAAATTATTCCGGCAGCTTTTGCCCTCATGGAGAATCCTACTTCTCTTCAGCAGTATCTGGTGCATCATAGCCACCTGCTATGACTGGAGAGCTTCTTTGAGTTGGTGGTTCCTGTTGTTCGCCCTGCTATTTACTCTCTGTCTGGCTATCCCCGATTATCTGGTAGAGAAGAAAAAAAAGAAGTAACCTCCCAAACCCAACAAATATATATGGACATCAGAAAGCTAAAACATAACATTAAACAACACCCGGGCTTAAAACAGGCCGTACACAGATTTATTATGCATCCGGTAAAAACACGCCCCAACTGGTGGATACGTCTGTTTTATTTTGTATACCTGAAACGGGGGAAAGGTTCGGTTATTTATCGTAGCGTACGCAAAGATCTTCCGCCGTTCCGTAGCTTTTCACTCGGCAAATACTCAGTTGTGGAAGATTTCTCGTGTCTCAACAATGCCGTAGGAGATTTGATTATCGGAGATTATACCCGCGTGGGATTAGGAAATACGATCATAGGTCCTGTACAGATAGGCAATCATGTAAACCTGGCACAAAATGTGACTGTAACCGGATTAAACCACAATTATGCGAATGCCGAAAAGCCGATTGATGAACAAGGAGTAAGTACTGCCCCTGTGACAATAGAAGATGACGTGTGGGTAGGTGCCAATGCAGTCATTCTACCCGGAGTGACACTTGGAAAACATTGTGTTGTAGCTGCCGGGAGCGTTGTAAGCCGTTCTGTTCCGGCTTATACAATATGTGCCGGAAGTCCTGCACGTATCATCAAACGCTATGATCCGGTAAGCAAAGAATGGAAAAAAGAACTCAAGTAACTATATATAGTGAGAAATACTACGTAATATACCTTATTTAAGGGATTGTGGCTATGGGGTAAACACTCTATCTTTGCAGTATCAGAATTTAATTAATTAGTCATAATTTTATTACGTAGCCACATTTAAGTAAAATGAAACAGTGTCCTGTCGAAGTGATTTCGCCAGGATTTTGTTTTTTATATACAAAAAATCCCCGAACAAAACAGTGTCCGGGGAGAGCATATATATAAAAAGGTAGGCTTATTGGCCTACCTCACTTAGTTTTTCCTTTACCTCATTGGCCTTATCCGCTACTTTACCTGCAACTTTAGCACCTGTTTTCACAGCTTTTACTTTTGCATCTTCCATGGCAGCTTCGGCATCTGCCTCAATTTCATGAAGGGCATTAAACACATCATTTTTCAGTTTCTTAGCTTTCGCTGTGCGCGAAAAGTGATAAACCAGCGCACCAATGGCAGAACCTAATCCAAGACCTACCAGAAATTTAGTATTTCCACATTCCATAATCAAATAATTTTATGTTAGTTAATAAAATAAATACATTGCAAAGGTAACCTACTGTCGCGAATGACTAAACAAAGATGCAATCCACAGAAACAGAACAGCACCTACAACAGAAGTTATCAAACTACCGATAATACCAGTTGCCGCCAATCCAAGTAAAGCAAAGACCCAGCCCCCGAGTACACCGCCAATAATTCCTAAAACAAGATTGACCAGCAGTCCAAAGCCACCTCCTCTTGTTATTTTACCAGCCACATAGCCGGCAATAATTCCTATCAGAATATACCAGATAAAATTCATAATATTCTCTTTTTGTATTGTTTATACAAGGAACGTATCTCCTCTGTAAAAAGTTCGCAAACAGAAGAGGGAATTAACGAGAATTTAGGAAAGGCATGATTATAAAAAAAGGCAGTATAGAAATAAACTCCTATACTGCCTGCGTCTAATATAAAAAGGATCTTTTTTTATTTATCGCCGTACATCTTAGCTCTCAACTCTTTAATATGATCGGAAGTAATATATTCATCATATTCCATCATCTTGTCAATGATGCCGTTCGGAGTCAGTTCGATCACACGATTTGCCACAGTCTGAATAAATTCGTGGTCATGTGAAGAGAACAGGATATTACCTTTATATGTTTTCAGGTTGTTGTTGAATGCCTGAATCGATTCCAGATCGAGGTGATTAGTCGGCGTATCTAAGATCAGACAGTTTGCATTGCGAAGCTGCATACGCGCAATCATGCAACGCATCTTTTCACCCCCCGAAAGTACACTTACCTTTTTCAAAACTTCTTCTCCAGAGAAAAGCATACGTCCCAGGAATCCTTTCATATATACTTCATTCCCTTCACCATACTGCCCTAACCAATCTACCAGATTGAGATCGGTATTAAAGAAATCCGTATTATCCAACGGCAAATAAGCGGTAGTAATCGTCACTCCCCAATTGAAGTGACCGGCATCCGGCTTCATATTGCCATTGATTATTTCAAAGAAAGCCGTCATGGCACGTGGATTACGTGAGATAAATACGATCTTATCGCCCTTCTCAACGTTAAAGTTCACGTCATTGAACAGCACTACGCCCTCTTCGGTCTTCTTACTCAAACCTGAAACCTCAAGGATCTGATTGCCCGGTTCACGTTCGGGTGTGAAGATAATGCCCGGATACTTACGTGAAGAAGGTTTAATCTCTTCTACATTCAGTTTCTCCAACATCTTTTTACGGCTGGTAGTCTGCTTGCTCTTAGCTACATTGGCGCTGAACCGGCGGATAAATTCTTCCAGTTCTTTCTTCTTCTCCTCAGCCTTTGCTTTCTGGTTCTGTTGCTGACGGAGAGCCAACTGACTGGATTCATACCAGAAACTGTAGTTACCGGCAAACATATTGATTTTTCCGTAGTCGATATCAACCGTGTGTGTACATACTGAGTCAAGGAAGTGACGGTCATGGCTCACCACCAATACAGTATGTTCAAAGTTTGACAGATATTCTTCAAGCCATGTCACTGTCTCCATATCGAGGTCATTGGTAGGCTCGTCCAGCAGCAAGTTATCCGGATTACCGTAAAGCGCTTGTGCCAACATCACACGTACCTTCTCTTTACCACTCAGCTCACCCATCAACACATAATGTTTGTCTTCTTTAACTCCCAGGCCACTGAGCAACATGGCAGCATCACTCTCGGCATTCCAGCCGTCAAGCTCAGCAAATTTCTCTTCCAACTCGGAAACCTTCAACCCGTCTTCATCGGTAAAGTCTTCCTTGGCATACAACTCTTCGCGTTGCTTCATGATGTCCCACAACACAGTATGTCCCATCATCACAGTATCCATTACCGTGAAAGCATCCCACTTAAAGTGGTCCTGGCTCAACACTGACAGACGTTCGCCCGGACCTAATGTTATATTTCCGGTAGTCGGATCAAGATCGCCATAAATTGTGCGAAGGAAAGTGGACTTACCTGCACCATTGGCACCAATAATACCATAACAATTCCCACTTGTAAACTTCAAATTTACATCATTAAACAATACTCTTTTACCAAACTGTACCGAAACGTTTGAAACTGTAATCATCTTTTATATTTACGATTTTAACTATTTACAATTTACGATTGAAATGTCTGTAATTCACAAACAGGCTGCAAAGATAGACATTTTTAATGAATTACATGCTATGCAGCATGTGTCAATCTGACAGAAAAGCATTACCTTTGCAGCGTTTTTTGACATGTTTAGCAGATTGGCAGAGTTTTTGCTGGGAGGCAGTTACATTGTAACGTCCTATTGACATGAAATTGAATCCATTTATTAAGAACAAAAAAGATAAAGATATGAATCCTAAAGAAAAAGAAACAGCTAAAGAACAAGAGTTGAACGCTGAAAACCTTGCAGACGAACAGTTGCAGGATACAGAAAATACGGAGGAAGCAGCTCCCCTGACCAAAGAAGAAGAGCTGGAAAAGCAGTTGAAAGAAGCTGATGCAACCATTGAAGATCAGAAAGATAAATATCTGCGCCTCTCTGCCGAATTCGACAATTACCGTAAACGTACGGTAAAAGAAAAAGCTGAACTGATCTTGAATGGAGGTGAAAAGAGCCTGAGTAGTATCCTGCCTGTGGTTGACGATCTGGAACGCGCTATCCAAATGATGGATAAAGCAACAGACGTAGCAGCCGTTAAAGAAGGTGTGGAACTTATCTATAACAAATTCATTTCTGTATTAGGACAAAATGGCGTGAAAGTAATCGAAACCAAAGATAAGCCTCTGGATACAGATTACCACGAAGCCATCGCAGTGATTCCCGCACCGTCTGAAAAACAGAAAGGAAAAATTCTGGATTGTGTACAGACCGGATACACACTGAACGATAAAGTACTGCGCCACGCCAAAGTGGTAGTTGGAGAATAAAATATATATATGGAAAAGAGAGACTACTATGAAGTGCTGGAGGTGACGAAAACCGCAACAGCAGAAGAAATAAAAAAAGCGTATCGTAAAAAAGCCATTCAGTATCACCCGGACAAAAACCCGGGCGACAAGGAGGCGGAAGAAAAGTTTAAAGAGGCAGCCGAAGCATACGACGTGCTGAGCAACGAGGACAAACGTGCCCGTTATGATCAGTTCGGTCATGCAGGTATGGGTGGTGCTGCCGGCAATGGTGGTCCGTTTGGCGGCTTTGGTGGAGGTATGTCTATGGACGATATCTTCTCCATGTTTGGCGATATCTTCGGAGGTCGCGGAGGCGGTGGTTTCGGAGGCTTCAGTGGCTTTGGAGGCGGAGGCGGTCAGCAACAGAGACGCTATCGTGGTTCTGATCTTCGTGTGAAAGTAAAACTGACGCTGAAAGAAATCTCTACCGGAGTAGAAAAGAAGTTCAAACTGAAAAAGTATGTGCCTTGTACACACTGTCATGGAACGGGTGCAGAAGGTAACGGTGGTTCTGAGACTTGTCCGACCTGTAAAGGTAGCGGATCGGTAATTCGTAACCAACAGACTATTTTGGGTACGATGCAGACCCGCACCACCTGCCCCACTTGTAATGGTGAAGGTAAAATCATTAAGAACAAGTGTAAGGAATGTAGCGGTGACGGTATCGTATATGGAGAAGAAGTGGTAACCGTTAAGATTCCGGCCGGCGTAGCAGAAGGCATGCAACTCTCCATGAGTGGAAAAGGTAATGCCGGAAAACATAACGGTGTACCGGGTGATTTACTCATCCTGGTTGAAGAAGAGCCACACGAAAGCCTGCTCCGTGATGAAAATGATTTGGTATACAACTTACTTCTCAGTTTCCCGGCAGCAGCCTTGGGAGGAGCTGTTGAGATACCTACCATCGACGGAAAGGTAAAAGTAAAGATTGATGCGGGTACACAGCCGGGTAAAGTGCTTCGTTTGCGTGGCAAAGGCTTACCAAGTGTTAATGGATATGGTACAGGAGATTTACTGGTAAATGTAAGTGTCTACGTGCCCGAAGCATTAACAAAAGAAGAAAAGAGTACACTTGAAAAGCTGGATACTTCTGATAATTTCAAGCCCAATACTTCTGTGAAGGAAAAGATCTTTAAGAAGTTCAAGAGCTTCTTTGATTAAGAGATTGCCTCAAAAGTCTGAGAAAGCTATTAATCCATAACTTTATAAACGCAGATTAACGCTAATTATCGCAGATTTAATTTAATCTTTGCGCAAATTAGCGTTAATCTGCGTTTTAACGATAGTGAGTTTTACTTTTGGTACATCCTCTTTAGTATCTCCCCCCCTCTTATTTATACCCCGGATTCTGAACCAGATTCGGATTCATACGCCTCACCTTATCCGGTATGGGGAATACCGTAGTATACCCACTCGCTTCGCCAGCCAACTGTGGCCGGCTGCTATACGGACGGGTGAATAATCCAAACCTCACAAGATCCTGTCGCCTCCAGCCTTCCCAGGCAAATTCCAGTTGGCGCTCATCAAGAAGGGTATTCAAGGTAGCTTCCCGGTAAGGAGCAGCCACACGGGAACGTACCCGGTTCAATTCTTCATCACCGTTCTCTCCGTTGCGGACTTTTGCTTCACTCTTCATCAGCAGCACGTCGGCATAGCGATAAAGCACAATATCATTCTCCATCAGTTTACCGTCTTTCGTGCCCGTATCATCTACTTCGTACTTCTTCATACGGGCTCCTGCTGTCTTCTCATAAGGCTCATTGGATATATCCAAAGCCACCTCCCAGGGTAGGTATTCAAGTATCGTACCGTCGTCCAGCCTCACAACGTTTCCTTTCAAGTCATAAACAATGCCGGCGAAGTAGCACTTGTCAAAACGGGGATCAACCTGAGGAGTGCCATAGGCAAAGGTTTTCAGAACCTCAATGGTGGCACTTGAACCATTCTCTCCGCTCAAGCCATATGCTTTGGCATGGTTGTAGTGACGCGAACGGAAAAGATATTGCATCTGATTGGTGTACAGGTTCTTATTCATAGGTATAATAAAAATATTCTCGGCAGATGATTCGTTGAATACGGCAAAGTTGGCTGCATAATCCTCTTCAAGCCGGTAACCGGACTTCGTGACAGAATCACAATAAGCCTCAACGGTCTGCCAGGCATTAAGCTCTTCGCCACCTACATTAAAATAGATGTTTCTGCCATCCGGGCGTATGCCGTCCGTCCAGTCATTATCGGTATATACCTCTGCATTCAGAGCCAGTTTAGCCAAAAGGAAATGGGCAACGGGGCGGGTAATGCGTCCATAATAAGTACCGGGCAGATTGCTATGGGCAGTGTTCAGTTCGGGAGCCGACTGCTGTAACTCGCGTACAACAAAATCATAAACCTCCTGGCGGGTGGACTGTTTCACTTCTTTCACCGGCATAGAAGAAGACAATACCAACGGAACATTTCCAAACAAATCTACCAGATGATAGTAATACAGGGCACGTAATGCTCGCACCTCTGCTTCATAGGCCACTAACTCCCTGTCGTTGTGCGTCCCGGCATACTGCGCTATTCTTTCCAGCGATTTATTACTTAAACCTATCACTTTATACAAATATTCCCAGGTGGCTTGTATAGCATCATTATTGACACCCCAATTGTGCAGATAAAGCCCCTGCCAGAAACCACCATCATACCAGTCGCCACCCCGGGTGGGCATTATAGCCTCATCGGTAGTGAAGGTATTCAGATCGTAGATACCGCGTCCGGTGCCCTGCAAGCCCTGGCTGTCACTGTATCCGCCAATATTGTTGTACAATGAGGCGACTGCATTGAGATACAAGTCGGACAAGTTTTTATATGCTTCTTCCTCAAAGATGCGGTCTCTCGGTTTCTCACGTAAAAAGTCATCACAGGATAGTTGCGCCAGTGATAACAACAGAAAACATGCTATATATATAAATGAACGTTTCATCGTAGCTCCTTTTTAAAAGTTAATACTCAAACCTACTGTATAAGTCCGCGCCAGCGGATAACCACGTTTATCATCTACTCCTAATGTAGAGTTGACGGTGGAACTATTGATCATCGGCGAAAGTCCGGAATAGCCGCTGATGGTAGCCAGGTTATTGACCGTAAGTGCCAGACGAAGTGACCGGATATACTTCTGAGCCTTTGCTAACGGGACATTCCAGCCGATGGTAAGATAATCGAAGTTGACGTAATCTCCCTTTTCCAGCCAGTAATCGGTGGCGGTCTGATCTTTTATATTTCGCCGGGGGGCCTCTTCCATCACATTATAATCGGGGAAGATGTTCATATTCATATAAGTCAGCGAAGTGCCGTTGTAGACCTTGTGTCCGAAAGCTCCGTTGATCTGTACCGAAATATCAAAACGCTTGTAACGGAAACTGATGTTAGACCCCAGTAAAGTTTTGGGTACTGCCTGCCCCGCCACATAGCGGTCTTCACCGTCTTCAAGACTGATGCCTCCTCCGTTCAGATCGGCTATGCCATAGGTATATCCGCCATCGCCATCGGATACAAGCCCGTTGCTGTGCGGAAGATAAAAAACACCGAGCGGTTGTCCCACTATCTGATAGACGATGTGATTGTATCCTCCATGAAAGCCTGCACCGTCAAGGCTTGCCAGGCTTTTATACTCCGGTGCCGAGATATTCTCGCCATTATAGGTACCGCTCAAAGAGAGTAGTTTGTTGCGCTGAAAGGTAATATTGGCATTGATATTCAGTTCCATATCCGGCGTTTTGAGTGGAGTGATACCAATGGCTATCTCGGTACCGCTGTTACGCATGGAACCGATATTTGCCAGCAGCGTGTTGTAGGTAAAGGGAGGCACACTGACGTTATAAAGATAGAGCATATCGGTGGTCTTTGAGTTGTAGTAATTGACAGAGAGTAGCAGGCGGTTGCCAAACATCCCTAAGTCTGCCCCGGCATTAAACGTATGTTTCACCTCCCACTTCAAATCGGGGTTTATATTCTGCATCTCTCCCAAGGTAACTACTGCCGAATTGCCCACAGGCACTACCCCGTTGGGTCTCACCAATCCGAGGGTGGTGTATGAATCTATCCCGTTCTGATTTCCCGCCAATCCATAACCTACACGTAGTTTCAGATTATCAACCAGAGGGATACACTTCATAAACTCCTCTTCACTCACCGCCCATGCTGCGGATACGGAAGGGAAAAAGCCCCACTTATGATTGCTCCCGAACTTGGAGGAAGCATCCGTACGGGCATTCACGGTAAGAATATAGCGGTCGGCATAGGTATAATTGAAGCGCCCCATGAAGGAAGCCAGATGTGGCTCTTCATAATAAGAATTCGTACCTTCCCAAAGGCGGATTGCACCTGCCTGAAGGTTGTCATATCCAAACTGGTCGGAACTAAAGTTTGTGACGGTGGTATAATATCCGGTATAGGTCTCCTTCTGAAGTTCGGCAAGTGCCAGCACATCAAAGAAGTGTTTCCGCCAGTTCTTCTTATAGCTCAGTATCAGGTTGCCAAGCAGAGACTCCATCTTCTTCGTCCCTTTGTATGCCTGCCCGTGTGCCCAGACCGATGTGGGGAGATACTGGGAGTTCTCTACAATATTGTAGGTGTATGCACCAAACATGACGAGTTTTAGATCATCCATCAGATTGAACGTCAGCCGGGCATGTGTACTGATGTGAGAAGTAGCATCATGGTCTTTCACTTCCATCCATGCCAGCGGGTTGGTGATCTGGCTGGCACTTGTGATCTGATCCCACGAACCGGTTTCCGTATTCTTATGATTGGGAAAGGTGGGATTGAAAGTAGCCGCAGAGTAAAATGTCTTCTGATAATCGAACAAGTTATGGTTCTTCTGCACGGAGCCGAACATGCCTAACTCGCAACGGATAAAGTTGCCAAAAATGTTCTGGCTCATATTCATGTTGGATGTAAAATTCCTCATATCCTGATTTTGTATCACCCCCTGCCGGTCTACATATCCCAGGGAGACACGATAGCTGGAGGCATCGGAACCGCCATAAAAGGCGATATGATGATTCTGCTGAAATCCGGTTTGTTCTATTTCTTTCTGAAAATCGGTATTGTTTCCCAAATCCAGAATGGAAAGTCCCCGCTCACCGGCCACCTGCCGAAAGCCGTTTGCCGATAGCATGCTGAGATTCTTGTAAACGGAGGTTATACCGAAACTACCATTATAGCTGACGCGGGTTTTGCCGCTAATACCCTTTTTGGTAGTCACCTCTATGACACCGGAAGCCCCACGGGAACCGTACTGGGCAGTTTCGGAGGCATCTTTCAGGATAGTAAAACTTTCGATGTCAGTGGGATAAATGGAGGTAAGCATATTCAAATCGCCAAATACCCCGTCGACGATGATCAACGGGTCGTTACCACTGGTCAAAGAGGTGGTACCCCGCAAGCGAACGGCATCCAGGGCGGCCTGCCCGTTTGTTCCCCGTTGTATGGTTAACCCCGGCACACGGCCACGGATTGCATCGAGAGGATTCGTGATCTGATCCCGGTTCATCTGTAACTCGGTGATCTTCTCAACGGAACCGGACAGATTTTTAATACTTCCGGTGGCATATCCTACGGTTATTAAAGAATCGAGCGGAACTAATCCGGGCTTCTGGGCCACGACATCCGAAAAAAGAAACAGAGAAAAGAGGCATAGGAGAAAAAATCTCAAATGTGTAGTGTGGTGTTGTTTCATGATATCTCTTTTTTTTAAGGTATATACATCTTCAATATACATTTATAACAAAAAAAAGGATAGAGGGGTTCGTGAAGTAATGAGTTTTCTTCCGGCTTCCGGAATATCACAGAACAGAGCCTATGAAATCAGCAGCAAAAAGACGCTATATGAACAGCATACAGGCAACGCCTTGCCTGCATGCAGTAAAGGCGTGGACTACATGCAGGCAAGGCGTTGCCTGTAAAAGGGTATTCGGAGATGTTATACAGCAGGTATTTCCTCGCTCTTAATAAGATCGGAAAGTAGAAGCCGGCAACCCCTGAGCATTCACCAGATTGGCACGGGTGAAAGGTTGCCAGCCATAACGCACATAACGGGGATGCTTCACCTGATCGCTATATACTTTTATCCGGTCGCCAACGATCTCGGCTTTGGCCGGATAGAAGAGCCCTTCGGTTTCTGCCACTTCAAAAGTCCGCAACGCTTTGCCATCCGAAGAAGACATTCCATTGCCAAAATCAAACGAAACATAAGCAGCCCCTTTGCGGAACTCTGCACTGCGGAACAAGGGTCCGGAAGGTACAACCGCTTTCATGCCATACGTACGGTTCAATGCCTGACGTGCCAGACGCTCGCCCACCGGTTTCTTATTCTTAGGATGTACATCCAGCGAATCACCCTGATCGCTCGAAACAGCCATACCCGTATAAGATACCTCCTTCAGCAACCTGCGCTGGCTATCGCGAAACCACGGCCACGAAGGACGGTCCATGGAAGAGAGCTGTACGTAGTAAAACGGAAGTTCCGGATTTTCCCAATTCTTGCGCCAGCTATCTACAAGCAGGTGGAACAGCTTCTCGTGCGTCTCGTAATCGGGAGCATTGGATTCTCCCTGATACCAGATCACTCCTTTCACCGGAAATCTATCCAACGGGAGGATGCCGGACTCATACAGATAACATGGTTCATAGGGGTGACGCTGAAACTTATTCGTCGATTTCTTAACATTCAATGTAGCGCGTGCGCGTATCCAGTTTTGCGGATCATTCTTCGTCCAATTGCGAAACATGATAGGAAGGTGAAACTCCAATGCATGCCTGCTCACCCACGCTTCTGTGGGCGAACCACCAATTGCATTGCAAATCAAACCAACGGGTACATGCAGGCTATCCTGCAACATCTTCCCGAAATAGTATGCCACAGCAGAAAAATCAGCAGCACTGGCCGACGTACAAACCTTCCATTGGCTATCTTTATAATACTGCAAATGGTTTAGAGAATCGAGTACGGACTCCTCCCACTCTACTGGATTGGTACGCCAACGGGCTTTCATATCCAGCAAACGAATGTTATTATTGTCACTTTGAGGAATATCCATCCGGGCCGTAGAGGCTTCTTTCAACATAAACTCCATATTGGACTGCCCCGAACAAAGCCATACTTCTCCTACCAACACGTTGGAAAAGTGTAACCGGGTCTTTCCGGCAGAGACAGCAAGTGTATGAGGGCCTCCCGCCTGCATGGGTTTCAGACGCACGCACCACTGTCCGTCAGATCCGGTTTTAGCCCGTTGCTTTTGTCCGGCAATGCTTACCGTTACTTCCTCTCCGGCATTGGCAATACCCCGCACTTCCAACGGACAATCACGTTGTAATACCATGTTATCACTGTATACCTGCGGCAGACGAAGGCCACCATAATCACCGGTTATGGCCGAGCAAACCGTTTGTGCCAGAATCCCTGCTCCTTCGGCAGTGGGATGTACCGCATCCGGAAGCATAAAGGGATAAGGATAAAGGGGAGTATGAAAGTCTATCAGTTGTGCCCCGGCAAGCTCAGCCACCCTTTCAATGGCATGTTGTATCTGTTCGTGCCAGTCGCGCGTGCCCGACTCAAAACGGGAGTGACGGTTGGTTATGGGAGTCATTCGCGCCACCAGGATACGCACCTTCGGATTGGCTACACGGAAAGAGTCGATCAGCGCCAGATAGTCTCTGACGAAATAATCACGATAATTGGGCCAGTCGCGCGGATCAGTATCATTGATGCCCAGATGGATCACAACAACATCTCCCGCAAAGGTCAATGCCCGCTGAAATTCCTTCTGTTCGATATAGGGACGATGCCCTTTATTCAGCAATGTAGCTCCTGATTTACCAAAATTTCCTACCACATACCCCTCTCCCAACATCCGTTGCAGCTGAACAGGATACGCATCCCGTTCCCGGTTTTCAATCCCGGCTCCATACGTAATACTGTTTCCTATACAAGCCACCCTTACTGGCGTTTGGGCTACAGCAACCAGGTTACAAAGAACCAGCAAATAACTCAGTACTATCTTTCTCATTTTTCGTTAACATAAGGTTTAACAATCTCCACCCATTTCAGATAACCTTTACCCAACAGGTGTAATCCGTCATTCGTATCATCCATATTCATTTTTCCCGTTGCCGGATCGACAAAATGAGCGTAAAGGTCGATATACGTAAGCCCCCTCTCCGTAGCCAGCCGGAGTATCCCTTTGTTGATCTTCTCTACTTCTTCCCAACGGGAAGTGTGGCCCTTAAACAGCCCATAATGATCGGTTACCGGGAGTACACTTTGCAGATATAATTTCGTTCGGGGCGAATCTGCCTTTATTTTAGAAGCAATCATACCGATGCGCTGCACAATGGTGTCTGCCGGAGTGCCCCGGCTTACATCATTGATGCCGATCAGCAAAAAGATCTTCGCAGGTTTCCCTTTCAGAACCGCATCCAGGCGATCATACACTCCCATGCAGACATCCCCGCTGATCCCTCTGTTCTTGACATGCTTATTACCAAGCAACTCGGCCCACTCCGCTCCGTTCGTGATACTGTTTCCCAGAAAAATAATATCCTTCGAGGTGACGGGTAACTCTTCAAACAAAGTAGCCCGCTGATAATAAAACGTTGAGTATTTCCGCTCCTGGGCATTGCCTGCAACTGAAACAAGCAATAGCATGATAAAAATCCACTTGTTCTTCATAAATTATTCCTTCTTAATGTTCATTCAATTACGATCTTACAAATTTGTGCTGTACGAATACCGGGCTTTGTCTCACCACCTATAACGAAGACTTCTTGTTGCCTTCCTGCCAAAGCAGCACCGGCACGTGCCAGACCGGAAGATTGTCCCCATTCATCCCAACCGTTCCGGTGGATATCATATACCATCAAGCGGTTGTTAAAGCGATACCAGCTTACGGGTTGCGTCAGATAGTTTTCTTTAGTAACCCGGCTATAACTTCCGCTGATTGCATCCAGAAAAATCTCTTTATTCACTCCGCCTACACAAAGAATAAGACTGTCCGAGCAGGCTATGGAGGCCCCTCCCGTCAAAGTAAGCAGTTCGCCTGTGGCCGGGACCACAGGTGCCGATACAGGTTCCCATGTTTTCGATGCCGGAAGATACCGATAGCCATCCGTAGCAACCATGGCCTCCTGATTCTCTCCCAAGGAAGGTGAAAAGCCTCCCCAAATGTAGAGCGCATCCTCCTGAGCAGTACAAACCGGTTGCACACGTGGAGCTCCGGGCAAGGCCGGCTCTTCCTTCCAACCCTCTGCAGGATTCTCCATGCTCAAAGAGAACAGAGAAGCAGAGGGAACACCTGCTTTGTTACCCCCGAACACATAAAGAACATTCCCAAGAACAGCGCCTGCCATATTATCTAAAGCAAAAGGTAACGTGGGCAATGTGTCAAGAATAGCAGCGTCGCCTGTGGCATTCAATGACAAAGAGTAGGTGGTAGAAAGCCCGCCTACGGAATGCTTGCCACCCACAAAGATCAGTTTATGAGGCAGTGAAAGCGTTACTCCATAGGCAGCCTCAACGGGAAGTTCACCTATTTGGGTCCATGTCAATGTAGAGTCGTTAGCGGGCAGGCCCCTATATATACCTTTATAAAAACGTTTTTCGCCTCCCTCGGAAGCGGGTATATCAGGGAAATTACAACCGCCTGCAATGATTAGATCGTCGTTTATAAAACCGGCATAGCATGCCGATACTCCCAGAGAGTATCCGGGTTCACCATCCGGAAAACCGGAGATATACTCTATACGTATGGCACAAGAGGCGGCTGCCTGCCCGGAAGAGGAGGTACATGCCGGAAGCAGACCGCCTGTGATTACAGTGGCGATCAGTGACAGGACTATGAGGGAGGACTTTTTCATAATATATAAATCATGGAAGATTTTACCACAGAGTAACACTGAGTTAAATCTTTATTGAAACGCAGATAAACGCAAATTTTCGCAAAGGGAAACAAATAGATAATAAAGAACTACAGTCTTTTAATCTACGTTAATCCGCGTTTCAATAAAGATTTAAAACTCTGTGCTACTCTGTGGTGAAACTCAGTATATATCTCCTTTCGCCAATTCCCCCAACAACTGCGCATACTTTTCTACCACAGCCCCGGCGTATCTTTTACCTTTTTCTGCCGTAGCCAGCCGGGGATCTCCGATGCCTGTATCCTCAGATACTTTCTGCCAGTTTCGTGGAATCCATGCAACCTTTTCTTGCAGTGAACTTATGGCAAATGGTTTGTATTTACCCTCACCGGCTTCTTCCAGATTAACCAACTCCGGGTGATAATGCATCATCACAGAAGTTTCCACCTCGTCGGCATGATCGCCTGGCCGATCAAAGTACTCCCTTGCCGGAAGCACCGCAAACCACTCGCTGCAAGCTATCAGGAAGTCCGGGTAATCAACAGATAAGTCGCGAATCATATTCTTGAAATTATTCCCGCCATGTCCATTGATAATCACCATTTTGCGAATGCCCTGTGTATGGAGTGAAGCCACAATATCCGTAAGGATTGCCCTCTGAGTCTCATACCGGGCATGTATGCAGAAGGGCAACTCGCGCTGTCCCGGATTTTGTGACCCCATAGTTACAGGAGGCATCACCATACAGCGCACACCATACAACTCTTTACTGCGCTCCGCCGCATCAACAGCAATGGCATGTGCCAGGATACAATCTGTCAAATAAGGCAGATGCAGATTGTGCGGTTCGGTAGCTCCCCAGGGAAGCAGTACCAAATCATAAACTAACTCTCTCGTTTCCCCGTAGCATGATACGGACAAGTCAATTTCTTTATTCATCGTCATCCTTTTTTATCTGAATTCAATAGATACAAAATCATTTTAGTTTCTTCTCCGGCGAGTAAATCAACCCGTCTACTGCATGTTCGCCATCAAGCGTGACAAAAACAGTTGTAAACATCCACTTCACCAGACGGACCTGAGGAGTCGTAAATTTCCCTACCGGAAGTTTCAGCAGCACCTTATTCCACCCCTTATTCAAGTGTACCTTCAAAGGAGGACGGGCTGTAAAGTTTTCATTACCCAAAGGAGTTTCATTATCCGGCTTTGTGTGGGTAGCCGTCCACACAGGAGGAAGTATTTCACTATCGTTCAGCCAGATACGACTCCCTTTATAATCCCACTTTCCGGCTGGAGGAGGTAAGTCTTTCTCCGAACGCCCGTAGTTCTGAAATTCCGCCCACAACCCCACATCCTGTGCTTTGGGCGAATATACCCATGTATAGGCATATGCCGTATGGTTTTCTGCCGGCTCTTTATAGAAAGAGGGGACCAGCGTACCCCATACATGACGCAGATAGATACCAGCACCGATAGCCTGCCGCACATTATACGCTTTGCCATCATATATATACTGATCTTTGAGTCCGGCCTCGGGTGGAAATACCTGTTCCGGATTTCCTCCATTGGGAAAAGCATCCGTAATGTTCCACTTCACATTTGTCTGCTTCACATAAGCAAAGGGATATCCTTTGAAATGATGCTCTTTGTGCCACAACATTCTTTCTTCAAAATCAGCAAAGCTCTTAAACTCCTCCGAGTCTTCACCCGGAAGAACCGTACCGTTCCGGTCGAAATATTCGGAGCCTCCCCCTCTCCACGAACGCTCGGCAAAAGCCAGCATGTTAGGATAAAAGGCATTCTCTCTGATCACATTCTCCTCGGGCACTACTACCCTATCCTGCCACACTGCCATGATAGCCCCGGCTATATCATCACTACCCTGAGACTGATTGTAAATGCGACTGTTATACAAAGCTATTATATCGGCAAATACGTCAAAATGATTCAGGTAGTGGAACCTTGAATCAATGGCAGGAATACCTTCCTGCGCCTTTCCGCGGTAGCTCCAGAGGTGGGTCATATCTATTTCTCCCGGTTTGTAGTGCCAGCCCGGATTCCAGGAAATCACTTTCTTGCCTTTTGCCCGGATATAGGTTACCATCTCCGGCGCAAATTGCGGATTGGTAAAGGCTACCTCATCCGTGCCGATATGCAGGTAAGGTACCTCAAAAACCTCACAGACCTCATCCATCAGCAGTTTAAGAATTTTCATTCCCGCTTCGCTCTGCATATCGTGCCGAAAGGCCCGTACAAAAGCGGCACTATGCCCCGGCATATCAAACTCCGGTATTAGCAATACCTGACGCTGTTTACAGTACCGAACCAACTCTTTGGCTTCTTCCTGCGTATAAAACTTACCCGGCATGCGCGTCACATTGCAACTATCATTCAATACCGGAAAGAGCTTGCTCTCAAGCCTCCATGCCTGGTTCTCTGTCAGATGCCAATGAAACACATTGATTTTATAACGAGAAAGCATGTCGATCTCCCGCTTCAATTCGTCCATAGAAATATAGCCTCTGCCTACATCCTGCATGAATCCCCGTACCCGGAAAGCAGGCCAGTCTACAATCTCACATCCCCGAACAAAGGCCTTTCCTCTCCGGCGCTGCAACAATTGATTCAATGTTTGTAATCCCCAATAAGCTCCTTGTTCGGTGATGGCCTCAACCCTGATCTTGTTTCTATGTACCGTCAGGCGATATGCTTCATTTTCATTCAAGGGTATCCCCTCCAACTTCTCAACCAACCGGATTTCAATTATAGAAGAGGCGCGCTCATCGACAGTCCCTCCCGCTTCAGTCACCCATGCTTCCAATTGCGGAATAAGTACGGAAGAGACGAGCCTCACCCGTTTCATATCAAACTGCTCACCGCTCAGTTTCACTTGCTGCGGCTCTGGCAGGAAATGAATCTCACCTGCCCGGACCGTAGAAAACAAACAAAGTGACAGGAGAAATGTAAGGCTATATACTACATGCCTCATTTCACAATATCTTTTATTTTAATCTGCTGAAATGTCATATGTGCCACACTGCTCTCATACAAAATGCCAATCGTTTCATTGTCCACCAACGTAAGACAGGAATATCCCCAACCATCGGCCTCGTCTATCAACAACTGATGTTCAGGCAACCAGGTCACTCCTCCATCCAGACTGGCTTTTATAGTGATATGGTTTCTTCCCTTCGTTGTATCAGGATTGGAGAAGAACAAAAGATCTCTGCCAAGCACATTATCCTTTGCCTCTACTTTTATCAGACTTGCCATACACACCGGCTCACGCAAAGCACTCCGCGAAGAAATATGTTCTGTCCACGTTTTGCCTAAGTCCCTGGTTATAGATACCGCGCGACTTCCACCCCGGTTATCGCGCATGTTCAGCATCAATACACCAGGCTCTACTTCCGCCACTTGTGCCTCGGTAGTATTGGTACGGGCATAGTTATGTATTTTCCAGGTTTGTCCCCGGTCCTTACTGTACATAATACCGGCATTAGGTATACGTGTGGCATCAATAAACTGAATAGGAAACACCAACGTACCATCTTGCATAGTGACGCCACGCCCCGGTCCTTGCAGCAGGAAATACCAGGAAGGATCTTTCACCTGCTCCGTGATGTTGATCGGAGCCGACCACGTCTTTCCATCGTCAGTACTCTTTGTCATCATCAATTGCGCCGTATGATTCATATCCATTCCCGGATGCGAACTCACCCACGCCCGTTGATTGCCCATGCCGTGCGTCCATGCAGCAACAATCCATATTGTATTGGTCTTTGTATCTACCAGAATAGACGGATCTCCTACCCCATTCTGTGCAGCAGGCAGTCCTCCATATTCTCCGAATGCCAGTGGCAAACGCATTTTTTCCCATGTCTTTCCACCATCCGTACTCCGGCTTAAACCTACATCGACGCGCTCCTGCAAATCAACACTGCTATTATAGCGCACGTCATACACTCCCAACAGCGTACCTTTGTTGGTAGTCACCAATCCCGGAATACGGAATGCGGCCGACTGATCATCTCCGGCATGACGCACGCCTACCCCCATGCGGTGTTCTGTTTCTTTTGGAGATACAATATCTATAAGTGCTTGTTTACCATCCACTGTCACAGAGGCGATACTCGCCGTAACCTTAGCGGCCAGCGGAGTGGAAGGCTTCATCTGCAAGCTGACCCAGAAATAATTGACACCTGGAAACAGATCTTGGCTGCCCTTCAATGTTACTTCGGCATTAGGATTACTCACTTCGGCTTTTTTGATTGAATAAGACGGATTGGCAGCCAGCGTATTTCCCACAGCATGGCTGGAAATGTATTCAACCGGTGCAAAACGGTTCTTATGCTCATTCTGCAACGCCTCTGTACCGCTATAATAAAGTTTCACCGATTGAATATCTGAAAGCCTTGTTCCTTTGTCAAATTTCAAAACCACATTATTCAGTTTTTTGCTCTCTTGTGCATTCAGGCGCAGATAGAACAGAACGTTGTCTTGTCTTTCGATCAAGACAGGGATACGCGCTTCCTTAACGAATATAGTATCTGCTGCATAAAGTACAGGTGTAGTACATAAAAAGCAGAAAAGGAGAAACATAAGAGGGGTATTTTTCATGGTAATGATTAAAATTGTATGAATATTATTGAGGACAAAGATACTATTTTTCATTTTATTAGGATATGGAAATAATTAAGTTATTTAGCATATATAAAGTCTATTCCATATTATCTGTTTTAGGCCGCAAAAAATAGAGTTGCAACGCCAATGCTATCAGAACAACAACGCTGAGCCATGCAAAACCCAATCCCAGATTGCCACCATCGGTCCAGCGTCCCAACAAACTGGTAACTGCTGCTCCGGCAAATACACCAGTCATATTCATTATACCATAAGCCGTGGCTCTATATTTAGTTGACACAAACTGGCACAGAATAGGCATGTTGTTCGCATCGAAAATGCCATAGCCCACACCAAACAGCAAACCTGCTCCCACGATGCCTGCTGTATTGTGGCCAAATCCCAACAACATCAGCGCCGGAATTGTAAGTCCCAATCCGATAGCACCCGTATAAACTCTACCACGGATATTCTTCAATACCCATCTATCCGAAAGAACACCCCCAAGCAATACACCGACGAAAGAAGACAAAGCAATCGTAATAGTTGACATTGGCCCCGCTTCGGCCATCGGAATATTCAAATTTTCGGCAAACAGCGTAGGCAGCCAGTTCTTTGTAGCCCATCCCGGAAGGCTCGGTGCGGCAAAATAGAACAATATTACCCAAAATGCAATGTTACTGAACAGCAAAGAAAGGCCTTTGAATACAGATGATTTCTGCTTCGGCTCCTCTCTGCGCAAGCGTTCAATCTCAATATGCTCTTTATTCTCATGTAAGAACAACACCAGAATCAAAGCATAGATAATGCCGATAATACCAAACCAATGAAAAGCAGTATGCCAGGAGTATGCCGCTGCCACCGTAGCACCGAAGCCACCGATAGCCTGCCCTGTGTAAAGCCCCGTCATGTGTATACCTACTGCCAATGACCGGGATTTATCCTGATGCCAGTCGGCAATCAGTGAAAGCCCTGCGGGAATATAAAGTGCTTCACTAACTCCCATCAAAGCACGCAACCAATATACCTGACTGAACGTTTCGGCATATCCCATACCAAAAGTGACAGCAGACCATACGAAAAGACTCCCTACAATTAACCACTTTCTATTCAACCTGTCGGCAATCATACCGGCTACGGGGCTCATAAATCCGTATATCCAAAGAAACACAGCCATCAAACGGCCGAAATTAGTAGCTGATTGTAGTTCTGCAATATCCAGTTGCATGGCGTCTTTCATTGTCGAAAGCATCTGACGATCCATGTAATTGAGTAATGCCACTCCCCAAAGAAGAGCTACCACAATCCATGGATAAATTTTTGAGTTTTTCATAATATGTAGTTCTTTTTATTTATTATTGCGTACTTCCTGCTACGGTTTATACTTGTCTCTAAAACAAGTATCTCTCTCATCAACCGCAAATATAAGAATATACTTTCTCTTTCAAACCTCACTATTCAGTGAGGTTATCTATTGATAGTCAACACATTCAGAAGTACTATTCTTTATATTATAAAAGTACGTATTTAATGGAGTGTTAAATGTACACTTTTACTATACAAGAGTGTACACTTTCATACTACAAAAGTACGTACTTTTACAAAGGAAGAATCCGATCTTTAACATCTACGTTAATAATGTTAATAGAAAATGCCATTAAAAACCATAAACAATTCGTATGGTAATATATATATTGTTGTTTTAAGGTAGTAATTCCTGGCAAAGTACATAGCCCTTCGTTAACATCCGGGGGATGTGGAAAGGACCTTTGAAAATGTTACCTTTTGCCGGTTGTGAGACTGTTCCGTTGCGATGAAGATATCCATACCACTCGCCAAAGTCGCTATCAGGAAAATGAGCGTATGTCCAATCACTGATTTGCTGATGCATAGCAAGATATTTTTCATCTTTTGTTGCCTGGTAAGCGTAGAGTGTAGCGATAATAGCTTCCGTCTGCGGCCACCAGAATTTCATATCATGTGCGTAATCCTGTGGGGGCAGGTTACGACAATCGCGGAAGTTGATGATACCACCGTGTTCTTTATCCCATCCCCACTCCCAAGACCAGTCGAGAATGGTAAGAGCCATGTCAGTAAGCTGTTTATCCCAGTTACGGTACTTGGCTTCTTCAAGGATAAACCAGGAGGTTTCAATACAATGGCCCGGGTTGATGATACGTCCGTTTATGGTATCAATAAATTCACCATTAGCACCCACTGTCTCCAGTAATGCTTTAAACTCCGGATGCATAAAGTCCTTTTTCAGCAAAGCAATAGAGTCATCAATTTGCTGGTCGAGTATGGGATCGGCTATGGCAGCCCGAATGCGCGAAGCTGTATTTATAAGGATCATAACAATCGAATGCCCCTTTGTATGCACCGTTTCACAATATTTTGGCTCCAGAATGCCGGGAGTCCGAAGAAAGCGCTGAATGTCTTTAAATAAGTTTAAAGCCTTTTCTGCATAAGCCCTTTCGCCCGAAGCAATCGCATACTCCGCCATCGCAATGGCTGCAAAGGTTTCGGAGAATACATAACGGCGTTTACGAATGGGCTCTCCGGATGCTGTAACTTCAAAAAACATGCGCCCATCCGAATCAAAACAGTGATGTTCTATGAAATCAAGTGTGCTCTTTGCCGCAGCCAGCCAGTCGGGATTCTGCTCAATATGATTGTATGCATAACTGCATGTAAAAGCAAAACGCCCCTGAAACCAAACGGATTTGGTAGTGTCTATCAGCGAACCATCACGATTTAAACAAGTATATATACCTCCATTCCGGCGGTCCAGACCATGCTTCAACCAAAAAGGCATAATATTATCCAGCATGTCAGCCTTGTACGAGGCCGACCATGTCTGTAGGTATTCAGTTACATTCATAAAAGTAAATTTAAAATTTATTGCAACGTTCAAAGAAGTGAATGGCCTCTAACTCAGCTTTCAAACGTGCTTCTTCTTCATCAGTCATATTCTGGAACGGAGTACGGTTCTTGCCAAGATCCAGACCTATCAATTTCATTATTCTTTTACCACCAACAATATTGCCCCGATAGTGACAAATCACATTGATAACCTCTTGAGAGAAGTTCTGAAGTTCGCGTGCTTTCTCCAAGTCACCTGCATTCCATGCGTCGATAATACCAACCAGGTTGCAACCATTGTAATTGGTAGTACCACCAATTCCTCCCTGAGCACCTCCCATAGCCAGACAAGGAAGAATCGTTTCATCCTGTCCATGTAACATATCAAATTTACCCTTCTTGTAAAGACGACATTGGTTATACTCATACAAACTCTCGTACGTATACTTAATACCTGCAAAGTTGGGGATACGTCCGTCTACCGCTTCAAGGAAAGCTACCATAGACAGAAAGGCGCCGTTAAAAGCAGGAATATGATAAAAGTAGAAAGGCAGATTGGGGGCACCACAAGCAATCTCTTCACAATATTTCACCAACTCTTCTACGCGACCTACCTTAGGAAAAGGAGGAGCCATTGCACCAATTCCCCATGCACCTATCTTTTGTGCATGTTCTGCCAGACGCCGGCTCGACTTCACACAAGTACTGCCCACATGAACAATCACTTTGAAGCCTTCGGGAGCTACTTCAATCCAACGTTCGGCCAGCTTCATGCGTTCTTCTTCCGTCAGCATATAGCCTTCGCCGGAAGAACCGTTGATAAAAACACCTTTCAAACCATTCTTTGCTAACATAGCGGCATAGGCTGCAATCGGCTCATAATTTACTTCCCCATCCTCATAAAAAGGAGTAAAAGGGGCATCAATCAATCCAATAATCTTTTCCATAAGTATACAGTTTTCATATATCAAACAATTTATTTAAACATTCATGCTGCAAATATAAAAACTTCTTAATTAACAGCAAGCATATTTCTAAATTATTTTATTATCATACCCGTACAAAAGTTATATTATTTATTATATCTCCTTATATAAACCAATAAAGAAAGAATATTAATAAATTAAAGAGGCAAAACGAAACGAAATATTTAAAATACTTGTATATTTGTTCAGCATTAACCACTAACATGGCATATATGAAACATAATCTGCTTAAAGAAATAGAAATGGGCTCCAAAAATGCCCTTGTGAAGAAGAGAATTATTACACATTATATATACAACGGTAGTTCAACCATTACCGACCTCTCAAAAGAGATGGATTTGAGCGTACCAACCGTTACCAAATTCATAGATGAAATGTGTGAAGACGGATATATCAACGACTATGGTAAGCTGGAAACAAGTGGTGGAAGACACCCCAATCTGTACGGACTCAATCCGGAATCCGGCTACTTCATCGGAGTAGATATCAAGAAGTTTGCCATCAATATCGGACTTATCAACTTTAAAGGAGATATGATGGAACTCAAAATGAATATCCCCTATCAATTTGAAAATTCAATAGAAGGACTGAATGAACTGTGCAAACTCATAGCAAACTTTATAAAAAAACTCAATATCAATAAAGAGAAAATATTAAATATCAATGTAAATGTATCAGGGCGGGTAAATCCGGAATCGGGTTATAGTTTCAGTCAGTTCAATTTTGAAGAACGCCCGTTGGCGGATGTCTTGACAGAAAAGCTTGGCTATAAAGTAACAATAGACAATGATACGCGCGCCATGACTTACGGAGAGTATATGCAGGGATGCGTAAAGGGAGAAAAGAATATTATATTCGTCAATGTCAGCTGGGGACTGGGTATAGGGATCATCATTGACGGAAGAATATACACCGGAAAATCGGGATTCTCGGGTGAGTTCGGACACGTAAGTGCTTATGAAAACGAAATCATTTGCCACTGTGGGAAAAAAGGATGCATCGAAACTGAAGCATCAGGTTCGGCACTACATCGCATATTACTGGAGCGTATTAGAAACGGAGAGAACTCCATCTTGTCCGACCGCATTTCATCAGAAGATCCTATCACCCTGGACGAGATCATTGCAGCTGTCAATAAGGAAGATGTCCTTTGTATCGAAATAGTAGAAGAAATTGGTCAAAAGTTAGGAAAGCAAATTGCCGGACTTATCAATATCTTCAATCCGGAACTGGTAATTATCGGAGGAACTCTGTCACTTACCGGAGATTATATCACACAACCGATAAAAACTGCGATTCGAAAATATTCTCTCAACCTGGTGAATAAAGATTCGGTTATTCTCACTTCAAAGCTGAAAGACAAAGCCGGAATAGTAGGAGCTTGCATGCTTGCACGAAGCAGAATGTTCGAGGATTAAACCTCGGACATCCGCTTCATAAAAGCTTTTATACCTTCCTCATCGGTCACATCTGGTGCCCAAGGAGCCATGTTTTCAGGAGTCAATGGAGCATAAGGCCCCTGCTTTATTTCATATATCACCGTACCAGGTTCAAGCACTACAATACAGTGCCATGTACAAGGTGGAATCTCTATTCCATACATACCCTTTTCCGGATTCAGGTTTACCTTCTCTGTCACATTTCCTTCTTCATCAAACAGAATGGCAAGCAAGCTACCGCGGAGAACAAGGTATATTTCTTCTTTATCTGGATTCTTATGACGATGCGGAGGTAAATATGTATCGGGTTCCAGCGCATTTAGCATACGATGAATCGGTGCATCCATAGATTCATGGAAATTATAATTCATACGCAGACGCGGATTCTCCTTAGCCTGTCCGGATACCGTGTTCAGCAGAGTTTCAGTAATTAACTTCATAATGCTTACCTCACTTTCTCAATAGCATCCGAAGCAACAGTGACCAATGCACATCCCAACCCCGTAATACGAAGCATTAATTTATTCTTACCCTGACAATCAAGCAATTCACCGGTCGCCCCTTCCAGTTGGCCCCGAGTTACCCGAACCGTTATCCCCGGAGTCAGTTCTTCAGCAAATTCAATAAATTCACCTGTATTCTCTACCATCGAACGAAAGACCTCCATCTGACATTCCGGAATAGAGACATAACGCCCTTCTTCGCGTAACAGGAAAGAGACTCCTTTTACACTTTTAACCTTAGCAACATCGCCCACCGGCAGATGCACAAAGATATAACCCGGAACAACAGGAATCATTACCTTTCTCTTACGATTGTTCCACAAACGAATTACAGACTGAAGCGGCAAATAGCTTTCAATGCCAGCTTTATCGAGCCGTTCTTTCACTTTTTTTTCCGCTCTGCCAGCTGTATAGACAGCATACCAGCAAGAAGTTTTTCCTTCTATTTCTCTGTTTGTTGTTTCCATCCCTTTAATAAGTCTTTAACAAAAAGAATCCATCCCACACTACCAACGCCTGCCAGAAATACAAAGCCAATAAGAATCATGATTTTATTTGGTTTAGCGGGCTTTAAAGGCACCGTCGCTGGTTGTACTACTGTATATACAGGAGTAATCTCCTGTACTTTAGCCTTGGCCATCTGCAATTGCTGAGCAACCTGATTGTATACCCCATAAGCAAGGCTCATCTCATTCTGCAAACGCTCTTGTTCTGTACGAACACTATGCAAAACGATATTCTGATTACCATCGGCATACCGGGCATACTTTTGTTGTGCTGCATAATAGTTAGCCTTGGCTTCATCATATAATTTTTCAGCAAACTTCAGGTCATGCCGTGCCTTGTTGGTACGATAATCTGTAATATAATTCTGCAAACGGCGCATCACAGTATCAGTCAATGCAGCTGATATTAACGGATCCTGCATAGTAACAGACAGGGTAGTCACTCCAGTTTTTTTGTCTACAGACACAGAAATGCGCTTACTCAAAGCATCGGCAATAGCAGCCTCATCTTTAGTTAACATAAATGGATTAACTTTACCATCTCCCTGCCCGGTAGGCTCATCTTTAAACAGAGAAACCACCCACCCCAAAGCTTTAAACGGCGCAGACACGATAGCCCCCCACCACGGACTTCTCTGATGTTCGTCCAGATAGTCGTATAGCCGAGTCTTTAACTCACCTTTTTGATCTTCTACCTTTACATCAAACAACTCCGTCAGAAAAGGGGTTGAACTTACAATATCCGGATATAACTCTGGAAAAAGAGCATCATCACCTCCGGAATTACCCAAGTTAACACCTGCCATGGCAGCCAGGGCTCCCATGCTCCCACCTGTTGATTTTCCTGTTGTCTCAGGAGCAAGTGTCACACTGGTAGCATACTCTTTAGGGATACTAAAAGCAACTACAAGTGCTACTATTACAGCAATTCCACAAGTTTTGAAAACCAATTTACGGTTAGCCCAAACCTTTTTGGCCAACTCTATCAAATCTATTTCCTGCTCCTCAACAGGCTGAGGTATTTTATTTTTATCAAATTCTTCGTTCATGTTATCCACGGTTTTTTTATATTATTTCTTCAATAAATTTGCAACCGTAGCTGCCATTGTACCGATTGAAGCAGCCGAGGTAGTCAAGCCGATAATCTGTGCAATATCCACACGCTTACGTTCACGTTTCGTCGGAATAATAATTTCACATCCCGGCTCTACTTTCGCTTTACGCAAACGTTTCACCCTTGATACTGTACCATTCATATACACAATATAAGCCTTACTCTTCTTGGCTCGGGCTCCATAACCACCTGCCTGATCAATATAATGTCCTAACTTAGCTCCTTTCTTATATAATACGGTATTGGGATACATCACCTCACCATTAATGCGGACTGTACTCAAGTATTCCGGTATTATCAACTGATCTCCCTCACGTAATACCATATCATAATCAGAACCCGGATTCTGTAATGCTTTATCCAGTTCAATACCTACCGTATATTGTTCGCTTAGTGCCAGACTTCCCAAAGCTACGGAATCTTTACCGCTACTATGAATAGCCATACGCAAAGTAGCACTGCGAAGAGCACGTTCTTCATCATTCATCCGACGAATAAGACGAGCCCCTTTTGCATAAGCATCAGCAGTCAAACCACCCGAACGGGCTACCAAGTCAGATAAGCGCTCACTCTTCTTCAACAGGGTATATCCACCATCAAAAACAACTTCACCCGAAACGCTGACTTTACGCTGCACCTGATAAGCAGGACTACGACGTACTATAACTTCGTCATAAGGCTCCAACACAAATCCAGGAGTTCCGTCAACAACATAGCCATCTTTTACAGAGAAAGTATATACCTCACCCAAACGGCTGGTAGACGTCATTCCCTTAGGATCTTTCAATCGACGGGAGATATCTACTTTAACTGTAGATGCAGCTTCCAGCAAACCACCTGCTTGTATAATAAGATCCTCCAAAGTGGTATTTTCTGCATAAGGATATGTACCGGGACGCGCAACCTGTCCTCCAATCGTAAATGCTCCACGCTCCTGAAGTTCATGGATACTGGGGATTACCAATACATCATTCTTAATAAGAGGAATATCGGCCACCGAACCATTCATCATACCTTTCAAATCAATAGGTATAACTTCTAATGTCAAATCTTCATGTTCACGGAATAATTGTGCACGATTCAAAAATGCATCACCTTTCAAACCTTCTGCTTTCTGGATCAGCTGTTTCACCGTATTCATATTACCACTTAGCTCATACATACCACTACGGTAAACAGCTCCGCGAACTTCAACACGATTCTCAAAACGATCCAGAATCGAACCTACAGTCACTGCGTCACCATCGTCTAAATGAAATACGGAATAATCCATTTCGTCGATATTGAACAGCTTGTATTCACGTCCACTCTGCCGTACCAGACGGACTCCTTTTGTATAAGCATCACCAGAGAACCCACCAGCATACTTTATCAAAGTAGCAAGTGTTTCGTTCTTCTTCATTTCATAATACATCGGACGTTTCACCTTACCCGATATATCAACCAACTTCTCATAAGGAGGAACGATGATCACATCCCCTTCCATCAGGCGAATATCATCTAACAATTTTCCTTTTAAAATATAATCGTATACATCCAGATCGGCAATGCAGTTACTGCCACGCATCACTCTGATGCTACGCAAACTACCGATATTGTTGACCCCTCCCGCACGATACAACGCATGAAATACCGTAGATAAAGAGGATAGCATATAAGTACCCGGGACAGCAACTTCACCCATTACATTAATTTGAATGGAGCGTATCTGTCCTAACGTCAGTCGTACTTCAGATTCCGGATTGGTACCTGATACCTGTGAATAAATCTTGCTGAATTCTTTTTTGAGAAAGCTGTTTGCTTCTGCAACGGTCATCCCATTCAAATAAACCGGACCTAACAGATTAACCATTATATTTCCCTCCGGAGAAATGGTCTTTCGCATACTGGCCTCATTGGCTCCCCATACATCAATAATAACTTCATCGCCGGGACCCAAACGATAATTAGGCGGAGTAGCCATATTGACATTAGGTTCAAATGTCAAATTCCGGCTATTAAAGATATTGCGACCAAACACCAAACGAGCTGCAGCAGCTGTACCTTCAGTAGTAGGGTCACTCACTTCTGTACTAATAACATCAAATGTTCCGGCTGTCACTTCATCAGAAGCATCCTGCCTCCTTTCTCTTTGTTGTGATGCAACACTTTGATCTACAACGGCAACATCGGCCCCTTGGCCCTCTTCGTATCGTTCTTTTATTCGTTCAGCCTGTTGTTTGGTTACGCCTCGTGCAGTCAATTCTGTTATAAGCTGCTTTTGACTCTTTCCCGATTTTTGTCCATCTTTCACATACTGAATTACTTGATCATCGGACATTTGTGCCATTACTGCCCCAGTCAAAGTAAACGTTAAAAAGAACAGTGTGATAAATCTACGCATAAGATATTCTGATAAATCTTTTTTTGAGTTTCTTCTTTAAATCGGGCGCAAATATAATACATTATTTTCATAATATACATTTATTTCATTCCGAAGTTTCTGAAAATACCTAAAACGAGTAAATATGTCCAAAAATAGTACATAATGAAATCTTGATCCATAAAGATAAAAGTCTTTTTCTAGCAACTATCAATCCACAGAAAATCAACATTATATTAAAGTAAAACAATTGTTAGGCAACTTAAATCTTCCATACAATCACTATCTTTCAGTTATTTTTATATCAGCTTTTTTTTCTGAGTTAGCAAAACAAATATTTTCTTTTACATTTAACATTAAGTCTTATTGCTCTCCTATATTTCATGATATTGTAAATTCTATTTTATCTACATAGCCCTGTTTATACCAAATTTTCCCATTAACTTCCTCCCTTCTACCTATATTTTATCGATATTAGAAATGTAAAACTAATCGCCGAAACCAGATTTTGATAGTGACTACAAATACACTATAATAATTATTATCAAAAAAAGATTAGCTTTCTTTTTGTTTTTTCAAATAAAGCTGTAATTTTGCACGCCGTAAACGAGTCCTGCCGCTATAGCTCAGTTGGTAGAGCAACGCATTCGTAACGCGTAGGTCGCCAGTTCAAGTCTGGCTAGCGGCTCATTTATAAAAGCGCTGATTATAAAAATATAGTCAGCGCTTTGTTTATTTCTAACTGTCTTTTTTAAAAATAGAGACAGGATATATAATTCTTAAATATTATATCGTGAGTGGAAGAAAATCCTTAAAAAAAAGAAAGCCTCAGAACAAACTCAAGTTAGGCTGCATCATCATTTTCATCGCTTTAATACCACTTTTTTATGGACTGTATCTCTACATACAACAATCTGAAGCAAAAGACAACGACAATAATAAAGCGCTACAACCTATTGTCGCAGTAAATAACCCCCAAAGAGCTATCTACAAAGACTTACCAGAACCTATTGGTAAAAAAACAGAAGCTTCTTTAAATAAAGATTCAAAAGCTTCAATTCCCCAGAAGCAGAAAATCCCCACAGCCGAGGAACTGGAAATCCCGGTAATGACCGCCCCCAGAAAGGGACAGATCATCCGTCACACCGGATATACCGTATCTTATAATGAAAACCTGCGACTGCCCAACTGGGTAGCTTACGAACTTACCCGCCAGGAAACGCAGGGCAACGCCCAAAGAACCGACCGCTTCATTGCCGACCCACAGGTGAAGGGGGGCATCGCCACCAATGCAGATTACACCCGCTCTGGCTACGACAAGGGGCACATGGCCCCGGCTGCCGATATGAAATGGAGCGTAACGGCCATGAAGGAGTCGTTTTACTTCAGCAACATGTGCCCGCAACACCCCGAACTGAACAGGCGGAAATGGAAAGACCTCGAAGAAAAGATACGCGACTGGGCCATAGCCGACAGTGCCATCATTATCATCTGCGGCCCCATTGTAGAGGATTCTGTACAGAAAATAGGGAAAAACCGGGTGGTTGTGCCACAGAAATTCTTCAAAGTGATTCTCTCGCCTTTCGTCGACAATCCCCGGGCCATCGGCTTCCTTTTCGACAATGAACGTTCGGTAGAACCTCTGGGCACCTACGTCGTAAGCGTAGATAGCATCGAAACGCTGACGGGGATGGACTTCTTTGCCCCGCTACCCGATGAACTGGAAGATAGCATAGAGGCAAAAGCGGATATCAGGCTGTGGAAATAGTTTCAAGTGTATTTCACCACAGAGGACACGGAGGACACAGAGTTTTTTAGATCTTTGATGAAACGCGGATAAACGCAGATTTTCGCAAAGGGGAAAAAATAAATAGTATTTCACCACAGAGTAACACAGAGTTCCACAGAGTGGTATTTATCTGATAAAACGCAGATTAAAAGACTGTAGTTCTTTATCATACATTTGTTCCCCTTTGCGAAAATCTGCGTTTATCTGCGTTTCAATAAAGATTAAAGAACTCTGTGGAACTCTGTGGAACTCTGTGTCACTCTGTGGTGAAGTATGAATAATTTGCCAATATGCTCATTATTTATCTGCGCTTCATCAAAGATCTAAAAAACTCTGTGTCTTCCGTGGTGAAAACGTCAACGCCTTGCCTCCATCTAGCCAACGCCTTCCCTCCATGCAGCCAACGCCTTGCCTATTTTCTACAAATTCCGCTCCTCCCCTCCAAATATTTCCCCTGCAAAACCTCCGGAATTACTCGGATTCTTGTTACCTTTGACCCGTTTTTATAACGTCAACATTCCCCATGGAAAAGAAAAAGAAAAAAATCCTCATCAGCCTCCTGGCCATCCTCCTTATCGCCTGCGCAACAGCTGCCGGAATCGTTTATTATTACCTTCTGTATCCACAGTTTCATCCGGCCCGCACCGTCTACGTATACATCGACCGCGACGACACAGCCGACTCCATATATAATAAGGTGAAAACCTACGGCCATCCCACCACCCTCACCGGATTCCGCTGGCTGGCCAAATACCGGCAACTCGAAAAAACAATCCACACCGGACGATACCCCATTCGCCCCGGCGACAACGCCTACCACGTCTACAGCCGCCTCTCCCGCGGCTATCAGGAGCCCATCAACCTCACCATCGGCAGCGTTCGTACCCTCGACCGCCTGGCACGCAGCGTAGCCCGCCAACTCATGATAGACTCTGCCGAAATAGCTGCCCCCCTTTTCGACCCCGCCTTCCAGCAGCAACTGGGTTACAACCCCGAAACCATGCCCTGCCTCTTCATCCCCGAAACCTACCAAGTGTACTGGGACATGAGCGCCGACGATTTCTTTGAACGCATGCAGAAGGAACACCGGAAATTCTGGAACGCCGAACGCCTCGCCAAAGCCCAGGCCATCGGCATGAGCCCCGAAGAGGTGTGCACCCTTGCCTCCATTGTGGAAGAAGAGACGAACAACAACGCCGAAAAACCCACCGTAGCCGGACTCTACATCAACCGCCTGCACACCGGAATGCCCCTTCAGGCAGACCCTACCATCAAATTTGCCCTGCAAGACTTCGGACTGAGAAGAATCTCCAACGAAAACCTGCGCGTAGAATCGCCCTACAACACCTATACCAACACCGGGCTCCCTCCCGGACCGATACGCATCCCCTCAGCCAAAGGCATAGACAGCGTACTCAACTACACCCGCCACAACTACCTGTACATGTGTGCCAAAGAAGATTTCTCGGGCACCCACAACTTTGCATCCAACTATACCGACCACATGGCAAATGCCAGAAAATACTGGAAAGCACTGAACGAAAGAAAGATTTTCAAGTAATTCTGTGATAAAATGACCGTAAAAATGTATCTTTGCCAAAGACTAGAAGTAGGCAAGCGAGTAGTAAAGTAAGTAGTCAAGTAGTCAAGTAGTCAAGTAGTCAAGTAGTCAAGTAGTCAAGTAGAATAGATAAAATGAAACATTTCTACTTAACTACTTGACTGCTTAACTACTTAACTACTCGCTTTACTACTTACTTAACTACCTGACTACTAAATAAAAATAACCGTGACTAACACTAATTAAAAAACAAAGATATGAGCAAGCAACTCTTACTTGGCGACGAAGCCATTGCACAAGCTGCACTGGATGCCGGACTCTCAGGCGTGTACGCCTATCCGGGCACCCCTTCAACCGAGATAACGGAATACATCCAGATGTCTCCCATTACGAGTGAAAGAAACATACACAACCGCTGGGCAGCCAACGAAAAAACAGCCATGGAGGCCGCCTTGGGCATGTCCTTCGTTGGCAAACGCGCACTCGTCTGCATGAAACACGTAGGCATGAACGTAGCTGCCGACTGCTTCATCAACTCAGCCATCACCGGCGTAAAAGGTGGCCTGATCGTAGTAGCCGCCGACGATCCCAGCATGCACTCCTCACAGAACGAACAAGACAGCCGCTTCTATGGCGACTTCTCACTCATCCCGATGTACGAACCCAGCAACCAGCAGGAAGCCTACGACATGGTGTACAACGGATTTGAATTCTCCGAAAAAACCGGCGAACCCCTGTTGCTGCGCATGGTAACCCGCCTGGCACACTCACGTTCCGGCGTAGAACAGAAACCGCAAAAACCACAAAACGAAATCGCCTTTGCCGAAGATCCCCGCCAGTTTATCCTCCTGCCCGGCAATGCACGCAAACGCTACAAAGCACTGCTGGCCCGCCAGGACGAATTTATCCGCGCTTCCGAAGCATCACCCTACAACAAATACACCGACGGCCCCAACAAAAAACTGGGCATCATCGCCTGCGGTATCGGCTACAACTACCTCATGGAAAACTATCCGGAAGGTTGCGAATACCCCGTACTCAAAATAGGCCAATACCCACTCCCCAAAAAACAACTGATGCAGCTCGTGGAAGCCTGTGACGAAATACTCGTCCTCGAAGACGGCCAGCCTTTCGTCGAAAAACAACTCAAAGGCTATCTGGGCATCGGACTCAAAGTAAAAGGACGCCTCGACGGCACACTCTCACAAGACGGAGAACTGAACCCAGACTCCGTGGCACGTGCCGTGGGCAAAGAAAACAAATCCGAATTCAGCGTACCTTCCGTAGTCGAAATGCGCCCACCCGCCCTATGTGAAGGTTGCGGACACCGTGACATGTACATCACACTCACCCAGGTGCTGACCGAAGAATACCCCACACACAAAGTATTCAGCGACATCGGCTGCTACACACTGGGAGCCAACGCACCCTTCAACGCCATCAACTCCTGCGTAGACATGGGCGCCTCCATCACCATGGCCAAAGGTGCTGCCGACGGAGGACTTTACCCCGCCGTAGCCGTTATCGGCGACTCCACCTTCACACACTCCGGCATGACCGGACTGCTGGACTGCGTCAACGAAAATGCCGATGTAACCATCGTCATCTCCGACAACGAAACCACCGCCATGACCGGCGGACAAGACTCTGCCGGAACAGGACGCATCGAAGCCATCTGCACAGGACTGGGAGTTGACCCCGCACACATCCGAGTGATGACCCCGCTGAAAAAAAACTACGAAGAAATGAAACAGACCCTACGCGAAGAACTCAACTACCACGGCGTGTCAGTCATCATCCCCCGCAGAGAGTGTATCCAAACATTAGCACGTAAAAAAAGAAACAAGTAAGCCATGAAAAAAGACATCATACTATCAGGAGTAGGCGGACAGGGCATTCTGTCAATCGCCACAGTCATCGGTAAGGCAGCCCTGAAAGACGGGCTATACATGAAGCAAGCCGAAGTACACGGCATGAGCCAGCGCGGAGGAGACGTACAATCCAACCTCCGCATCAGCGACCAACCCATTGCGTCAGACCTCATCCCCTCCGGAAAGTGCGACCTCATCATCTCACTCGAACCCATGGAAGGACTGCGCTACCTGCCCTACCTCAGCCCCGAAGGCTGGTTGGTGACCAACGAAACACCGTTCGTCAACATCCCCAACTATCCCGCACAGGAAGACGTGCTGGCCGAAATCGGCAAACTCCCCCACAAAGTAGTGCTCAATGTAGACAAAGTAGCCAAAGAAGTAGGCTCGGCACGCGTAGCCAACATCGTATTGCTGGGAGCCACCATCCCATTCCTGGGCATCGACTACCAGAAAATACAAGACAGCATTCGTGAGATATTCCAACGCAAAGGAGAGGCCATCGTAGACATGAACCTCCAGGCACTGGAAGCCGGCAAGGAAATAGCCGAAAAATTAATCAAATAACACCAATGTGATACAACACAATGTGCCAATTGTCCGCATCCAAACCACCGCAGCACAATTGGCACATCAACTCCATTGCTCCAATTAATAAAAACCATGAATACAACATACTGGGAAGAAGATATAGAAACCATGAGCCGCGAAAAGCTGAACGAACTACAACTGCAACGGCTCCGGAAAACAGTTTCAATAGCAGCAAATGCTCCTTATTACCAAAAGGTCTTTAAAGAACACGGCATCACCGCCCAGTCCATCCAGACACTGGACGACATCCGGAAAATACCCTTCACCACCAAAACCGACATGCGCGCCTACTACCCCTTCGGACTCGTAGCCGGCAACATGCAAAGAGATGGCGTACGCATCCACTCCTCAAGTGGAACCACCGGAAACCCCACCGTCATCGTACATTCACAGCACGACCTCGACTCCTGGGCAAACCTCGTTGCCCGTTGCCTCTACATGGTAGGCATCCGCAAAACGGATGTATTTCAAAACAGTTCCGGTTACGGTATGTTTACCGGTGGCCTCGGATTCCAGTACGGAGCCGAACGCCTGGGGGCACTCACCGTACCAGCCGCCGCAGGCAACAGCAAACGGCAGATAAAATTCATCAACGACTTCAAAACCACCGCCTTACATGCCATTCCCAGCTATGCCATACGCCTGGCAGAAGTCTTTCAGGAAGAAGGACTAGACCCCACAGGCACCACCCTGAAAACCCTCGTCATCGGAGCCGAACCTCACACAGACGAACAACGGAGGAAAATAGAACGCATGCTGGGCGTCAAAGCCTACAACAGCTTCGGAATGACAGAAATGAACGGTCCCGGTGTAGCCTTCGAATGCACCGAACAAAACGGCATGCACTTCTGGGAAGACTGCTATTTTGTAGAAATCATCGATCCCGAAACAGGAGAACCCGTTCCAGAAGGAGAAATCGGAGAGCTTGTACTCACCACCCTCGACCGCGAAATGATGCCCCTGCTCCGCTACCGTACCCGCGACCTCACCCGCATCCTACCCGGGAAATGCCCCTGCGGACGCACTCATCTACGCATAGACCGCATCAAAGGACGCAGTGACGACATGTTCATCATCAAAGGAGTCAACATCTTCCCGATGCAGGTGGAAAAGATACTCGTGCAATTCCCACAATTGGGCAGCAACTACCTCATCACCCTGGAGACAGTCAACAACCAAGACGAAATGATCGTCGAAGTAGAACTGAGCGATCTCTCTACCGATAACTACATCGAGCTGGAGCGCATCCGCAAAGAAATCACCCGCCAGCTTAAAGATGAAATACTGGTTACCCCAAAACTTAAACTGGTCAAAAAAGGCTCTCTCCCCCAAAGCGAAGGCAAAGCAGTAAGAGTAAAAGACCTGAGAAACAATATATAATAAATACACCAATGCGCCAATCAAGAGGCCCTCCCTCCCCAAATTGGTGCATTGGCATATCAACTTCTTCAGCAAATAACACGTTGATATGTCCCCATTTTCCTTATTCATTATGCAATTATTAAAGAAAAGAATACAGCAAGACGGAAGATGCTTTGAAGGCGGTATCCTCAAAGTAGACAGCTTCATCAACCATCAGATGGACCCTGTATTAATGAAATCCATCGGAGTAGAATTTGTTCGCCGCTTCGCCGCCACCAATGTCAATAAAATCATGACCATAGAAGCCAGTGGCATTGCCCCCGCCATCATGACCGGCTACCTCATGGACCTCCCCGTTGTATTTGCCAAAAAGAAATCGCCCAAAACCATTCAGAACGCATTGAGTACCACTGTACACTCCTTCACCAAAGATCGTGACTATGAAGTAGTTATCAGCTCCGACTTCCTCACCCCCGAAGACAATGTGCTCTTTGTCGACGATTTTCTCGCCTATGGAAATGCCGCCCTCGGCGTGCTGGACCTGATCAAGCAATCGGGCGCCAATCTGGTAGGAATGGGATTCATTATAGAGAAAGCCTTTCAACATGGCCGGAAAACACTTGAAGAACAAGGTGTACGTGTAGAAAGCCTGGCCATCATCGAAGATTTATCAAACTGCCAGATAAAAATCAGATAATCCTGTAGCGCGAACTACAGGGAACACTTTATATTCGGATTTTAGAAATCCGGCCGCCGTCAGTCATTTTACATTCGGATTAAAGTATTGCCCCTTTTTCTTTGTAGCTTTCCCATACTGCACAGCCTTCTGCGGACATACATGATAGCAAGCCAGGCAGGAAGTACAATCTGCTCCCCAAACCGGTTTCCAACCCACCATCACGATATTCAACATCGGACAAACCTTCTCACACCGCTTACAGGCAATACAAGCATCCGTTACATGAAATTTTCCTACTGATATGCCCTTCTTGATAAAGAGAGGATTAATCAACTTCGTTTTGATAAAAGGAAAACGCCCTTCGTTACACTGAAAAGATTTAGTTCTCTCCTCAATCATCTCTCCCACTTCGGCCACTCTTTGAACAGCATCATCCAGCTTCCGCTTCTCCACCTCCTTAGAGTCTACATCAAACCCCGGAAGCAGTACATAATTATTAGGCATAGTAACCGAGAATCCCGCATCACATCTCCATCTCTTCGCAGCCACCGCGTCGCAAAACACCTGCTGAGCCAACCCGGTATCATCACCACACGAACACACAAAAAAGAAATACTGACTATGATAATTAGACAAAGATAAACCCTGCAAGAATTGGAGAACAATAGGAGGAGGCCCCCAGGAATAAATAGGAAACACAAAACCGACCTTCTCTTTATCGGCCAACTCGTAATGGGTAACTGCATTCCGCATAGCTTCCGGAATGAATATCAATTGTTCTTTCAGCACACCAGCAAGCTGCTCTGCAATCCACTTAGAGTTTCCTGTACCAGAAAAATAAAATATCATAAAGAGGAGGGGTATAAAAAAGCCGCACCGACGATGTGATGAAACTCTGATAGAACAAGATTTGAGTGCTCGCCCCCTTTGTAATCCACCGGCATTAAGCTGTCCCGAAGGATGTGGCCCGCCATTGAGAGCTGAAGCGTTCTCGGTTTATCAGATTAATTTGAAGAGTTTCCCGATCAAGTCGATACGGCTAATATTTTAACTACACAAATGTAACAACTTTGTATGATATAAACAAGGAAAAGCCGCTTTTTGTTTACCCTCAAAGTAACTTTTCCTCCCGTCCGGAGGGAGTTCCGGAAAAGAAAAATGCCGGTTGCTTTACAGCAACCGGCACCTATAAATCTTACACTGTGTGACTTAAGCAGCTTTTGCTTTAGCAACTACAGCCTTGAAAGCTTCCGGATGATTTACTGCTAAATCAGCCAAAACCTTGCGGTTTATTTCGATACCGGCTTTGTGCAAACCACCCATCAACTTAGAATATGACATTCCTTCAAGACGTGCAGCAGCATTGATACGTTGTATCCAGAGAGCGCGGAAGTTTCTTTTCTTATTTCTACGGTCACGGAACGCGTATGTCAAACCCTTCTCCCAAGTGTTTTTAGCTACGGTCCAAACATTTTTTCTTGCACCAAAGTAACCTCTGGTCAATTTCAAAATTTTCTTTCTTCTTGCTTTTGAAGCAACATGATTTACTGATCTTGGCATAGTTTTACTCTTTTTTGAATGTTAGCGCCGTTACTTCACGTAGCGAACTTAAAGCTAATGCATTCGGTTAATACTTTAATAATACTTTTACGCTTTTGATTACTTCATAGCTAAGAGCTCCTTAACCTGGCTTACATTTGTTGCATCAACAGTTGTAGAGTAGCACAGATTTCTTTTTCTCTTCTTAGTTTTCTTAGTCAAAATATGACTGTGAAAAGCGTGCTTTCTTTTGATTTTACCTGTTCCGGTAAGGGTAAACCTTTTTTTAGAACCGGAGTTAGTCTTCATCTTTGGCATCTTACTTGATTTTAAATTATTAAATTATATGGCAACGCACTATACCTGGCGCGTTACGCATTTCTTTCTTATTCTTCAGTTGGCTCTTCGCTCGCTTTCGGAGCTGCAACTTTGGGCGCAACTACCTTAGGAGCAGCAGGCTTTTTAGAAGTCCCTTCCTTCTTTTTAGGAGAAAGCTGGATAATCATACGCTTCCCTTCCAAAACAGGCAACTGATCTACTTTTGCATAATCTTCCAGATCATTGGCAAAACGCAATAACAACACCTCACCTTGTTCTTTAAAAAGAATAGAACGTCCTTTAAAGAATACATAAGCCTTCACTTTGTCACCATCTTCCAGAAATCCTTTCGCATGCTTCAACTTAAAGTTATAATCATGGTCATCTGTCTGAGGTCCGAAACGTATTTCTTTTACGTTCACCTTCACTTGCTTGGCCTTTTGTTCCTTCTGACGCTTCTTCTGCTGGTAAAGAAATTTAGAGTAGTCAATAATACGACAAACAGGGGGTTCTGCATTAGGTGAAATTTCCACCAGGTCAAGTTCTTTTTCTTCAGCCATCTTCAAGGCCTGGAAAATAGGATATACCTTAGGCTCTATATCATCGCTTACGATGCGTACTTCTTTGGCTCGAATCTGTTCATTGATTCTGTACTGCCCTTTTAAGCTGTCATTCTTCATCAAATAACGTTTACTTCCTTGTTGTTTTTTATTGTCTACCAATTTATTTTAATTTATTAATTGCGCGCAAAGTTACCACTTATTTATCATATTCTGAACTTCTTCGTTCAAAATTTTAGCAAATTCTTCAAATTTCATAGTCCCTTTATCGCCTTCACCTTGTCTGCGAACTGAAACTTCACCGTTTTCGGCCTCTTTCTCACCCACAATCAGCATGTAAGGAATACGTTTCATTTCATTATCGCGTATCTTACGACCGATCTTTTCATTACGATCGTCAACAATTGCACGGACTTCGTGTGTTCTCAGATACATCTTTACCTGTTCTGCGTAATCATTAAACTTTTCACTGATCGGCAGAATGACTACCTGATCGGGTGTCAGCCACAACGGAAACTTACCGGCTGTATGCTCAATAAGCACTGCCACAAAGCGTTCCATCGATCCGAAAGGAGCACGATGAATCATCACCGGACGATGTTTCTGATTATCAGATCCCATATATTCGAGTTCAAAACGCTCCGGCAGGTTATAATCTACCTGGATTGTTCCCAACTGCCAACGACGACCGATGGCATCTTTCACCATAAAGTCAAGCTTAGGACCATAGAAAGCAGCCTCTCCATATTCTATTTTAGCCTTCAAACCTTTTTCTTCACAGGCTTCAATGATGGCTTGCTCTGCCTTTTCCCAATTCTCATCACTACCGATATATTTCTCACGATTAACCTTATCACGCAGAGAAATCTGAGCCTCAAAGTTAGTAAAGTCCATCGAACGGAACACAATGGAGATAATATCCATTACGCGAAGGAATTCACCCTTCACCTGATCCGGACGGCAGAAAATGTGCGCATCATCCTGTGTGAAACTACGTACACGAGTCAAACCGTGAAGCTCACCACTTTGTTCGTAACGGCATACCGTACCAAACTCTGCAAGACGCAAAGGAAGGTCTTTGTACGAACGCGGGAAATTCTTATAAATCTCGCAATGATGCGGACAGTTCATTGGTTTCAAGAAGTACTCTTCGCCTTCCTCAGGGGTATGTATCGGTTGGAAAGCATCTTTACCATATTTGGCATAGTGTCCGGAAGTTACATACAACAATTTATTACCGATAGGCGGAGTTATCACTTCCTGATAATCATAACGGGTCTGGATACGACGCAAGAACTCTTGCAGGCGCAAACGAAGTGCAGTTCCCTTTGGCAACCACATCGGAAGTCCCTTACCCACTGTATCAGAGAACATAAAGAGCTGCATTTCCTTACCAATCTTACGATGATCGCGCTTTTTAGCTTCTTCCATCAGTGTCAGGTATTCATCCAGCATTTTCTTTTTCGGGAAAGTAATACCATAAATACGAGTCAGCATCTTACGGTCTTCATGACCACGCCAGTATGCACCTGCCACAGAAGTCAGTTTGATAGCCTTGATCGGAGCGGTTGTCAGCAAGTGAGGACCACGGCAAAGATCTGTAAAAGCTCCTTGCGTATAGGTAGTAATATGACCGTCTTCCAATTCGGAAATCAATTCGCATTTGTAGGTTTCACCACGATCACCAAACATTTTCAAAGCATCGTTTTTTGCAATGTCTGCACGAACCACAGCCTCTTTCTTTGCCACCAACTCTGCCATTTTGGCTTCAATAACCGGCAGATCAGCTTCCTTGATCACAGCTTCACCCGGATCAACATCATAGTAAAAACCATTCTCAATAGCCGGCCCAATACCAAACTGTATGCCTGGATAAAGTTCCTGCAATGCTTCTGCCAGCAAGTGAGCACTTGTATGCCAGAAGGCATGTTTACCTTCTTCGTCCTCCCACTTATAAAGTACGATAGAAGCATCTTCATTAATAGGGCGACCTAAATCATAAATTTCACCGTTCACGCCACAAGCCAGTACGTCCTGTGCCAGTCGCGAACTGATACTTTCTGCAATTTGCAAACCGTTCACTCCCTCGTTATATTCACGAACAGAGCCATCGGGAAATGTTATCTTTATCATAATGTGATGTTATATTTTTCTTTTTAGCACGCAAAGATAGTGCAAACCGAGAGCAGAATAAAATGAACTCGTTCATTTTTTATGCCAAGGTGCAGTTTATATTTACTTTTTGGTGCAAAAATAGCTAAATCTTTTTGAGTTTTCTATTATTTATAAAAAAAATGTTATTCCATCTGATCGGTGAAACGTTTAATAATATTGTATGCCGAAACAATACCCAGTTCACCTGCCTTACTCAAATCTGTAATACCTTGCTTATTATTACCCAGGAAAATATGGGTCAATCCACGGTTATAATACGCATCTGCAAAATCATGATTCAACTCGATGGCTTTGTCATAATCGACCAATGCAGAACGATAATCTTTCAACATTGCCGACACATTGGCACGATTGTAGTAAGCATAAACGAAATCGGGTGCCAAAGCAATCACACGGTTTAAGTCTGCTATTACCGCATCATAATCTACCGCGCCGATCTCCTTATGAGACGAATCGATACCCTGTTTGGCACTTGTAGCTTCTTCGGCTTTTTGATACTCCAACTGTTTACAACGCACCAAAGCTCTCATAAAGTAAGCAGGGAAGAATGTATCATCCAGCAAGATGGCTTGTGTCAGGTCGTCAACCGAACTTGTAAAATCTTGTACAAGATAAAAATCGAGCGCACGGGCAAAACGTTTCGCAGCACTCTTCTCATCTTCCACAATGGCAGAAGTATGAGCATCGATCAATGCAAAATGGAACTTAACCTGCTCTTCAGTCAATGGCGCTTCCATATTAGTGAGACGCAGGCGCTTCGGGAATATACCCGTCTGGTTCAGTTCATCAATGTAGGTATGATAGTTTACGGAACGCTTCACATCACTCATCTTCTCATAATAAGTAAGTGCAAACATCGGTTCGGGCTTGATATTCACGTTGCGATCCTGTACCCTGCCCCGGTAATCGCTCTTGTACTGCCGTTCCTGTTCAGAATCGTCTGCTATCACTATCTTACGATAGTTATTCATATTTTTATCCGACTTCTTACGTGTCTTGCCTTCGTCTTCCTCATCTTCATTATTCTCAGCCTTATCATCTTTATTATTTTGTGCCACATCTTTATTTGACACACCATTCTGACGATCGAGCTGCATCTTCATAATTTTGAAATCATCCGCTTCGGCTCCTTTACGATCTCCTATTTTCTTTCTGGCTTCAGCACGCTGATAATAACCGGCCAGGAAGTTAGGATACTGATCAATAACTGTAGTATAATCCTTGATCGCTCCCCGGTAATCTCCCGTTTGTGCACGCAACAATCCACGGTTAAAGGTAGCCATCATATTATCCGGTTCTATTTCAAGCACAAAGTTAAAATCTTCAATAGCACGGTTATCATCTCCCACTTGTGCACGCAGCAAACCACGGTTATAATGCCCGATAAAATTGTTTGGATCTATATCTAAAGCGAGGTCATAGTCGCTCATGGCCCCTCTCAGATTGTTTTGATGGAAGCGAGCCAAAGCACGATTAATATAATTCCCGGCATTCCGGGCACTCAAGCGAATAGCCTGGTTGAAATCGGACTCGGCCTCTGCATACTTGGATTGTTGTAACTGTACAATAGCCCGCGACGACCATGCATCCGGATCATATTTATCCAGTTCGATAGCTGTATTAAAATCATTCAGTGCCCTGATAGTATCCTGCTGTTTTAAAGCCACTTCACCACGCATAAGATAGGCTCGTGTATATTTGGGAGATATAGCCAATAATTTACCCAAATCTTCTTCTGCAGCTTTATAATCTTTTTTCTGAATATGGCATAGAGTCAGATTGTGCCATAACGTAACATTCTCCGGGGCATAAAACAGGGCTTTCTGATAATCCTCAATCGCACCATCATACTTATTCTGCCGGATACGGGCCAACCCTCGAATCTGGTAAGCTCCCACTACAAAAGGATTACGCTCGATAGCTTTATCACAATCAGCCTCCGCACCCTGAAAATCATCCAGATTTATTTTAGCCAGGCCTCTGAAAAAATAAGGCTCGTACAAATAGGGTTTCGCATTGATTACCTGATTAAAATATTGGATAGAGAGTACGTAGTCTTCAAAATAAAGCGCATTACGGGCAATCATCATTACCCGCTCTGTATTTATTTGAGCATACATTAGTGTAGGCAGTAGCATAAGTGCTACTAATATCTTTTTTATCATTGGCCTTTGAATACTACTTAATAAGTGAAACAAAAGTAATGCTTTTCGGCTATTAAACAGGGATATTGGTTAACTTTTTATATTTTTTGAGTATTTAGCCAAGAAGATTTACAATTTGACGATTTACAATTTACGATTAAAGTTACTTTTTTTTATAAATAAAACATTTATCAATCGTAAATAGTAAATCGTCAAATTGTAAATCGTCCAATCGTAAATCCCCCTTACTTCACTTGTTTCATCTTATATGAGCTACGGGCTTTTCCTTTCAGCATTGTATTCAGCTTTCCTTTTATCATCTGTTTACGAAGCGGAGAAATGTGATCAATAAACATTTTACCATCCAGATGATCAAACTCGTGCTGCATCACACGAGCCAGATAGCCTTCTACCACCTCATCGTGTTCAACAAAATTCTCGTCCATATACTTCACATGTATACGGTCTCCCCTTTTCACTGTTTCATGAATACCCGGAAGACTGAGGCAGCCCTCCTCCATTGCTACTTCGTCTCCTCCCACTTCGAGTATGTGAGGATTAATATAAGCACGATTAAAATCTTTAAACTCCGGATAATCTTCTGATAACGGATCCAATGTTATGGTTACAACCCGGATAGGGAGTCCGATTTGAGGAGCAGCAAGACCAACCCCATCGGCATGAACCATTGTTTCAAACATGTTCTCTATCAGTTTTTTCAGCTCCGGATAATCGGGCGTAATATCTTCGGCCACCTTTCTCAATACAGGCTGGCCGTATGTGTAAATTGGTAAAATCATATTTCTTTCTTATTCCTTATTTATATTATACGGTTGTCTCTTTACTAAAAACGTTTACTTTCGAGATATGTTTGCAAGATAATAGTAGCACTGATTTCATCTACCAAAGCCTTATTCTGACGATCTTTCTTTTTCAACCCGGCCTCCAGCATCGTGCGATGTGCCAACACAGAAGTAAAACGTTCGTCTACAAACTCAACAGGCATTTCCGGTAATTTTTTCTTCAGCAAACGGACAAAAGGTTCAATATACTTCATATTTTCAGAAACCTCATTATTCATCTGTTTGGGCAAACCAATAATGACACGTTCTACCGGTTCTTTTTGTACATAACCTGCTATAAAGTCCAGTAACTCATGCGTAGGCACAGTTGTCAGCCCATTTGCGATAATCTGCATTGTATCGCTAACAGCAAGCCCTGTACGTTTCCTACCATAATCTATTGCTAATATTCTACTCATAATTGGGGTACAAAAATACGATTATTATTTTGATTACATCTCATTAAGGTACAAAAAAAGGACGTCTGCAACAGACGTCCTTTCTCTCATTCAGAGCTTTCGCTCTATAGAACCCATATTTTATTCCAGAATCACTACACGGTTCAGGAAGTTCTTACCGAACATATTGTCAGTTCCACCGAAGCCAACCAGTTCAAGCTGATCTTTGCTTACGCCTTCTTTAACAAGTGCGTCGTAAACAGCCTGAGCACGTGCTTCAGACAGTTTCTGATTCCACTTAGAGCTACCGGTTGCCTTGTCAGCATATCCGGCAATCTTGTATTTCTTATCCGGATTAGCCTTCAGGATCTTAGCTGCCAACTGGATGTTAACCATGCCATAGTCGTCAATCTTAGACTTGCCAATCTGGAAGAAAATAGCACGAGGACCGGCTACTTCTACTTCCTTCACAACTTCCTTAGTCACAGGTTTCGCATTAGCCAATGCATTCTTTGCATCTGCTAAATCTGTCTGAGCCTGTGCCAGTTCGTCGCGATATCTGTTCAATTCATCATTGATAGCGCTCTGGTCTACTTTACCTCCTGCAACAAATTTCTTACCGCCGAATGTATAAGTGAAACCAGCTGTTAAGTGCAGATAACCGTCTGTACTTGCACTACTATATGCACCCAAGATAGCAGGAGTCACCTGTCCACGAGCTTCTATATCAATAGCCCATTTAGGGTTGATGTTAAATTTAGCTCCCAAACCGACACTTGCTCCTACAAGCCAACGCAACTCATGATCGTTCGGAGTTGTCTTTGCAGGATCTATCTTAGTTTCATACAAAAGACTTCCGTCAGGCTGAACTACACCTTCACCGGTTGAATATCCGAGCTGCCAGCCATCATAGTTCTTAACGACATTCATAGAAGGACCAACAAAAAGCATTCCTTCGAATACACGTCCAGGTTTGTAACCACAGAACAAATTGGTCAAGTTCAACATTCCGTCCAGGTTGACACCAACATAGTTTTCTTTACGTTTTACCTTGTTACCCGTTTGCAAAAACGGATATGCAGTAAACTGTTTGGATTGCCATCCATAAACCTGTCCACGAAATCCCCAGATAGGATTGATAAATTTACCCACCGATACATTGATCAGCGGAGTAATGGATTTGCTAAATTTGGAATCCGGATTGGTTGAAGCCTGTGCTCCTACTCCTACGCTCACAAAGATATTGTCCTTCCAGTTTTCACTGTAGTACTTCTCTTTTTCCTGAGCAGACACCGAAGCAGCAGTCCCCGCCAACAATAAAGATAATATTACTAACTTATTTTTCATTGTTTTTTGTTTTTAATATTCAACTCTTTTTATTCTTATTCACTTTCATTCCTTGCAACAGCCTTATTTCAGGCAAAACCTGAACATCAACCCACCAGTGAAATACTTCATTTTCTGAAACTCCACCTGCGCATGCAAATGATTGAACAGCAAATAGGTGGCACCCAGTGCAAAATCCTTCGAATCATATTCGGCAATTAACCGCAACTGCGGATGAAAAGACGGATTATATGTAATACCTGCCGCAATTCCATTTAAATGGTAATCTTTTCTCCTATTATATAAATAAGAGAGGTGTACCCCGATTGTCTCTTTCCCCAGTTGAATGTGCTTAGTTGCAGCTAAATAAAAACGGCTGTAATATCCATTTCCACCCGTAGGAGCTACCACTTCACCAGAAGATGTGAACGGATCCGAAGTTCCTATCACCACAGCCGGTGTGTATTTCCAAAACTGGCCTTCCTTTAAAGCACGCAACCGGATTGAGAAATACCGATCCTGATTCGTAAACCCTGTATAACCATAAGGTTTTAGTCCCAATGCTTCAGCTTTGAAAAGCGTACAGGTATACGCTACTTCCAGCCAGGGCATTATAGTTACATTCAGGTAATAATTGTACGTGTGGTAATACCACTTAGGAGGAGTTATCTCCTTATTCATAAAATTGGCACCCAGCATTACTGTTTTATCTTTCTGCATCTCTGCCGAAGGAGCATGCAGCAATCCTGTGGTTCCATAGGTTAATTGAGCTGAAAGCATATATGGTATACTTATAAGCAGTAATACTATGTAAATGCGCTTCTTAGCCATTTCTTCACTTATTTATATTTATATGCTTTCAGCCTATGCTATTTATTCAGCATCAATAATACCACCACCGGAAAGGTTGTCATTTCCATGACCATGGCTATGTCCGTGTCCATGTCCGAATGTATAAGTTTCAATACCTACAATTACATGATCAGCGGTCTTAACAGTTACTGTTACCGGTTTCTCATTGATAGTAAACGTGTAAACAGTAGTCAGATAAACTTGCTGAGTTGTAACTTTTTCAAGGCAAGTCCATGGATCAATTGTTTTATTCTCTTCTCCGGAAACTGTTGTAAAAGGCTCAGCAACAATACCTTTTTCTTCCATATAAGCTTTTATAACAGAAGTAACTACAGCATTTGCTTTACTATCTGTAAATCCAGCAGATGTAGCAGCCTCTTCTATTGAAGATATTTCAGTACCTTTCTTTTGGTTATATTTTACTGTTACTGTAATAGCATTTTCAGTATCATTCTTTTTACCAACTACAGTTTCTACAACAGCATCTTTTACTTCGTTAGAAGTGCCAACAGAGCTTTCGCTATTAATAACAGCTTTAAATTTAGAGAAGTGACTTATATTCATAGTATATACGCCATCACTTCCACGTACAACATCACCTTCTGAATCTCCCCATTTACCATCTTTTTCGTAAACAAGTTTCATTGTACCCAACTGATTAGCCCAAATATCGTTAAACTTAACAGCAATAGGCTCACTAAACTTAATTCCATCAGGAGTACCTTCATATACTCTCATAGCCTCTTCATCCGATGCCTCTTCACCAACCAGACGCTGAATATTAACTTCAACATCTGCAAAATCTACGACTTTACCATCAGGCAATGTAATTGTCGTACCTTTTTTAACTGCAGCAACATCACCATCTGTACCAGCAATTTCAGTATCTTGTCCCGGTACAATCGGAGTAGAGCCTTCCTGAGCATTGGTATTCAAAAGTACACCAAGAGAAGTCATATCATCTGCAAAGTTCTTTGTTACAGTATTTTGACTTCCATCAGTACGCTCATAAGTAACAAACAATTTATAATTTGCAACTTCTTCTTTTTTAACCTTAAAGGCAAAATGACTTGTATTGGTAACAATTGATTCAGGCACATCCACACCGTCTTTAGCCACCCACGCTTTTACAACATTCACCAAATTACCATTAGAAGCATTTGTAAAGTCAGCAAACAGCATTGTATATTCTGTCATATCACCTATTAAAGGCATATATGCAGAAACAACTACCGTAAGATTAGGATCACCTTTTGGTACATATACTTTATTTAAAGAAACCAAAGTAGTGAAATCCTGCAATGTCTTCTGAGCACCTGCAGCCACTTTCTCTACAACATTCAGTGTATAAACACCATATTCAAGATCCTCAAAACCAGCTACTGCTACACCTTCTTTAGTTATTGTAGCTTCGTATCTTGACGGATCAAGCAAAGCCATTGCCTCACCACCATATGCCTGAACTTTTATGTTATACTTAGCAACTTCTTCAGTTACAACAGCATTAGGTTTCAAACCAATTGTTTGAGTATAAACAGCCGACTGTCCGGGTTTTATCGGTGCAACATTTACAGAACGAGTAAATTCCTGATCTTCATTATACCCCTTTACTTTCACTGCAATAACATTAGTTTCCGCTTTCACAGCTACAGTAAAAGAGCCATTAGTCAAGGTTACATCAACATTATTCACTTTTACATAATCTCCGGCTGCAGCATCCAACTTAAGATTCTGCATTGTCGATGCATCAATCACTGTACCATTTAAAGTATAAGTAGCTTCTGGCAATACAGTCTCTCCTATTGGAGCATCCATATCCAAGCCATCGTCTTTATAACATCCGGTTAAAAGAGCCCCAGATAAAGCTACAATAGCCAATGCCATTTTAGCATTAATACCATTAAAAAAACTTTTCTTTTTCATCTCAATAAAATTAAAAATTTAGTAATTCTGATTTAATAAAATATGGGTTAAAACTATTATTCTGCATGATATTCTCACCAGGACTCGTTCTGTATCCTTTATAATAATACCGTTCATTTCCTGCATTATAGGCTATCCCCATGTTTTTAGACGGAGTCACACGTGGAATATACCCCTTACGTTTGTACCTATATGGCGGAAGAGCAACCTGGAAGCGAAAACCTCCATTAGCCCTCACTCCTTCTGCTTTCATAGCATAAAAGCCTATAGACGTATATCGAAAATGCCTTATTATATCAAGACGTACCCCTTTCTCACCTAATAAATATTGCTCGGCCTTCAAAGTGGTCTGCAAATTAAACTGGGGCCAATAAAAACTGCCCCCAATACTCCACGTAAGCCTTTGTTTGCTTCCATATACATATTCAAAACCATCCCAATAATAAGTCCCAGTTGTCCCTATTCGTCCCTCTACACTAAAACGTTCATCCTTGAATGGATGAAACAGCTTCAAATCAACCCCATATCTCCCAGCATTAAAAGTACCAACTGCCAAGGTACCCCATATATTATAAGGTAGCCGAACAGTTTGCTGCAGAGTAAGAAATCCCGGGTGTACTTTACCCGCACGTGTTCCATACCCATCATTATATACCGGAATCACCACTTGCGCAGTCAACTTCATCCCTTTCCAAAACGAAACTTCAATAGCCGGAGACAAATTAAACAGCACTTGATAAATCTGAGTTATTACCAAATTCTTTAATGATAACTCAGGGTATATTGTAACATCCACTTTAAATAGTGAACTATTTTTTTTCTTTCCTTTAACCTGTTTTCTCCAGTTTTTTCCAAGGTTATAGCTAACTTCCCAGTCTTTCCGATCAATCTCAGAAATACTATCAGCAACTGTTGGCTGATAATACAATGATATCTGAGGAACGTTATTGTCCAAAAAAATTAACCTACATGGCTTATTCTGTGGTAAACCCATCCTTTGGACAACGTCAACAGCTTTGCCGATTCCTACTCCATTCAGGCGGTAGGCCGTATTCTCCATCACATAAACACGTTCCTTATCATCTTCATGCCAGCCGACATTCTCAAAACCCATTCCAACTAAAGTGTTAACAGTCTCTTCTCCTGTTTGGCTCATTCCCTTTGAGGAAAGCAAACAGAATAAAAAGATCGCTATACAGCGTATTATATCGCTATTATTTAGGCCTTTCCACATGTAAGAGACTTTATATCCCATTCTTTAGTTTTATCTTAAGTGTCATCTTTATGATGCGAAATACGACGCAAAAATAGGTACATTTTTAATAATACCAAAGAATTTTACACGAAAAATCAAAATATTGTATTATATTTTTTATTCTTGTTACGGATTTCTCAAAATAGATACCAAATCGGTAATATTCTTTCTGAATGTTACAAAGAATAGCGCTATTTAAGGTGGTTGCAACTGTACAAATGAAGGTAAAAATGTAGTTCAATAAAGAAAGGAAAAGAGTATCAATGTTGTCTTTAATTACCATGCAATAAGAGTTTATTATATCATAGAACCAAAAGTACGTACTTCTATACTCCAAAAATACGTATTTAACTATGACTTAAATACGTACTTTATATACATAAGAGTACGTACTTTTATAGTCAATGATATATATATTCTCTAAATACTGATAATCAGCATTATGTTATCTCAGGAATGAGGGCAATTGCTTTACTCTTGCTCTCATCTACAATCTTTGCATAGATCTGAGTTGTCTGGATATTTGTATGTCCTAACAATTTAGAAACTGTATATATATCAGCTCCCAAAGTGATCATCATAGTTGCGTGGGTATGTCTCGCAACATGAAAAGTAATATGTTTTTGTATCCCTGCATCCTTTCCCCAGCGAGATAATATTTCATTGGTTCTTCCCAAGGATATCAAACCATTAAAAACCCGTTCGGTATCCAATGCTTTACCTCTCTCGGGTAACTGTTTTAATGCTTCAGGACTAAGAGGAAGAGATATTATTTCTTGAGTCTTTTGCTGTATTATATGTAATTGAGTATTACCAGCTTTATCTTTCCTGAGATTCTCCCAGGTCAATGCAGCAATGTCCGAGTGTCTTAATCCACAAAAACAGCTGAATAAAAAGGCTCTTTTTAACATTTCATTATAGAAATGAGTTTGAGACAACAACCGTATTTCGTCCATGGTCAAATATTCCCGTTCAGTTCTTTTTCGTTTAGGTTTATCTTCATTTTTTATTTTATTCATCGGGTTTGTAGATAAAACATCTTCAACAACTGCATATTTTAGGCAATAGTTTAACTCTTTCAGATAGCATATCTGGCTATTCACATTGATCAACTTTTCTTTTTTACTATGTTTCTGAGTTGCAGACTTTAAGTACTCCATAAACCCTAATATGTAGTCTTTATCAACAGCTTTTAATGAAATTCCACTTTTATCATATCTCTGAAGATGGTGAATCAAGGTATTCATCAAAGCTCGTTTTGCCTTTTGAACCATGTCTCTATTTGCCAAATAGCCTATATAGTCAGTAAGTAGCATATTTGACCTATTCTTATTTGCATCGAAGCCAAATTTGCCATTTTGTAACGCTATAATTTTCTGAGCTTTAATAGCATTAGCCAACTTAAGCGTTTCTGCATTTCTATCCTTATCTATCCGGCTATTTTCCGGAATAATATAAAGTTTTAAAAATTCATATCTTCGCTTTTTATCCATATAAATATCGAGATAAAGTGATAAACACCCATTCGACAATTGTTTTGACCGAAGTTTAATCGGTTCTTTTATTCTAAGTTTCTTTTTCATATCTGTCTACTAACCTATCATTAATATATACACCTTTCTGTTCGGAGTAACAAACTGGTAACATCCTTCATAAAGGGTAATTAGAACGTAGTACTTATTTCTATTGTTTATGCTATAACGTTTATTACTATTAGGACTAATTTATAAGGAATAAAGTATTACAATGCAATGACCTGTTTTATACGTCTATATATGGTTTCTCTTGAATTTAGGTAATGAATTATTCTTTATAAGGTAAAGAAAAAAAATATGAACCTCCATATGTAAATAAATAGTAACATGTTGGTAACAGTAATACTACTATTATAGCTGATATAACGTTCTTTATATCTATTTATTTTCTTGTAATAAAATTGCATAATACACTGTGGTGTAATAAACTACTATTGTTTAGTAGGTTTGTGGTTATATCTAACTACATATCCACAGAATAAGCCATGCAGACTTATTTTTCTGGATAATAACATTCCGCAAATTTCGCTTTATTATCAGCCAGTTATAGGCGATAGTATTTCTGAAATTAATCGACAAGACTGGGAAGTTAATTATAATCTGGGCAAAAACTGGAGACAAGCAACAAAAGGTAAGAAAAAAAACAGTTCACTGTTTAAAGTAGATATAGTGGTTTATCCGGAATTATACTTTAAGAATGTGGTTATCACACAAATTTATCAGGTATTATTCAACCTGTCACCAGCAATAGAGGTCTCTCTTTGGAAAGGAATGAAGTTTACCACACAAATGATATTGCCAATATATAATGATGGATACCCGAATGGATACGGGAAAGTACGTCCGGGATTTGTTGAACTGGCACAAAGTATAAGACTACCTTATAATACATTTGCCAGACTTGCAATAGGGCACTTCAATAATGATAGATATGGCATGGATTTACAAATGACTCACCACTTGATATGGGATGAAAGATTTACCATTGAAGGGCGTGTTGGATATACAGGAACTGGATATTGGGATGGATTTACATTGTATTACGGAACCAAAAGACGTGTAACCTGGTCTGTAGGAGGAAGTTTTTACTGGCCTAAATACAACGTAGAAACATCTTTAAAAGTAGAACAATATTTATTAGGTGAAAAAGGAGTCAGAATTGACTGTATCCGTCACTTCCGTTATGCATCTATTGGTTTTTATGCAATGAAAGCCGATGGAATTAAAGCTAATGGAGGTTTCCGTTTTCAGATAACTCTTCCACCTTATAAATATAAACGCAAGGGGTATATACCGCGCATAACTACTTCTAATAACTTTGGTATAGCCTATAATGCAGGAAATGAGCGATATTATTATAAAGGATATAAAGCTACGCCCTATGAAAACATAATGCAGAATAATAGTTTTAACCCATATTTTATTAAATCAGAATTATCTAATTATTAATTTTAATTTTATTGAGATGAAAGTGAAAAGTAAATTTTTTAGTCTTAACGCTAAGTTAGCGTTAATGTTAGTAGCAATTTGCGGTATGTTCGCAAGTTGTTACGAAAAAGAGGAAATTGATGTACCGACACCAAGTACAACACCAGCCAAATATTATGTAAAAGGTATCGTTACAGATGCTACAACTGGCGCCGTAATGACTGCTTTTACTGTAAATGGTCAATCATTTACTCCGGCAAATGGTGAATACTCACTCCAACTTGAAGCAACCGGAGTGCAGACTATTACTATCAAAGCGGATAACTACATTACATTAAGTAAATCTATTGATGTAAAAGCATTGCCCAACGGAGAAACAGGAACTTATGTCGTAGATGCAGCACTCGAACCGGTAGCAATAGACATACCAGATCCGGAATACATGACTAACCAATATAATATTAATGGAACTTTATATGACATAGATGGTAACAAGGTTAAATTTGCAACAGGTGACAAAGTTACTATCGAAGACCAGACAGTGAAATATAATGTTGGCGAAAGTACATTTACTGTTGAAAATGTTACTCCAGGTAACTACATCGCTTTTGTAAATGTAGCAGGATATACAAAAACCTACGCACAGATTGTTATTACAGAAGCTCCTTTGAAAGAAGGTACAGGAGTCAATACTATCGTAACAAGAGCAAACGTTGTTTTACAGAAGATCGCAGAAGAACCGGAACCAGAACCAACAGCTAAATATTACATTGAAGGCAACATCTGGGGAGCAAATAATGTGATAGTAGACGGAGCAACTGTTGAGATTAGCTTAACTAATGGTCAGTCATTCACACCAAGTATCAATAACGGTTACTACAAACAAGAAATTCCTGCAGAATATGTAGGTCCTACTGTATTGGCAACTGTGAAAGTAAGCAAATCTACTTATTATCCGTTTGCATGTAGCTTCCTGATGGTTCCCGTATCAGCAGGCCAGACATCAGTATCCACTGTAAATATAACTTTGATTCCAATCAATAAGGATACAACTGAAGATGGCTCTATTGGTGGTAACACTAATTTGAATCCAGTAGAAAATGGAAAAACAGAGGTTAAAGATAAAGATGTTATCGCACAAGAAGAGGCTACACCGGTTGTAAAAGAAGACGGAACTGAAGTTAAAGTAACAATAAACGATGTTCTCGATGCAATGGAAGAAGCAACAGGAGAAACCGTTACAGCTGATAAAATTACTACTGTTACAACGACGACCGAATTAAATAAAGACTTGGTTTCAGACATCGTAAATGCTGACGGAACAGTTCAACAGGTTAAAGATATTGTTTCATTACCAACAAGTGCCGTAGTTATTTATACTCAAAACGAAGGTGAAGGTAGCACAGTAGCACAGAACATCAACGTATCTCGTGACCTTGCAACAGAAAAAGCAGAAGCAGCTGTACGTACTTATGAAGGTACACCAAAGGGTGTTGTCTTTGCTACCCCATTAAATATCACATTTGGATCTGAAATTGCTACAACAGAAAAAGCTGACTATCTATTGCCTGTATTATATTACAATGAAACAAACAAAACATGGGTAGAAGATAAAGTGCAAGGTGTTGTAAACTATGCAATGCCACAAGATAACGGCCAGTTCAAAGCTGAAATCCGCCACTTCTCCAAATTCAAATTTGGTTTCACATCAAAGATTGACAAGAGTAAAGAAGAAGCTCCTTTAGCTGAAGAATTCAAACCGTATCCATGCTTCACTGGCAACTACGATCAGATTATTACTGTAAAAGGCCAGTATAAGGGTGGTAGCAGATATATTGGTAACACACCTCAGTTGGAAGCAGATGCAAAACTCACAGGAGTGAAAGAAAGTACCAAAAAACATGTAGTTGAACTTTTACAGAAGATGATCAAAGCAGATAACATGAACATTCTGCCTCAGCCAAACTATAAGGATGTCGCTTTCTCTCAGGATATGAGTATTTCGCCTAATCAACAAATTGAAGGTTTCACTATCACAAGAAGTGAAAAAGAAACTACATACTCCATTACAGTTATCAAGGCTGACAGAACTCCTGTCACATTGACTGTAACTATAGCTTCTGTTGTTTCTTACAAGATCGCTCCAAAACAAACTCCAAGTCATGGTCACGGTCATGGAGACGACCTGAATACAGGTGGTGGTATTGTTGACCTGGATTAATTTTGTGAGTACTAAGTAATTGAATCGAAAGCATTTATAATGTATAAAATGAGTTTAAAACGAATCTATATTGTACTATTACTTATAAGTATACCTTATATGCTTTCGGCTCAATTAACCTATGGAACCACAGGATTGCTGCATGCTCCTTCGGCAGAGATGCAGAAAGATAAAACAGTAATGCTGGGTGCCAATTTTTTAAATAAGGAGATAACTCCTCCTACATGGTACTACCATACGTATAATTATTACCTGAATGTAACTATAATGCCCTGGCTGGAAGTAGCGTATACCTGTACGCTTTTCAAAGCCGAAGCATTGGGACTAAAACCTTATGGTTATACAGGGTTTACGAATCAGGACCGGTATTTCTCAGTCCGATTGCGTGCTTTGAAGGAAGGCCAATTCTGGAAGTATACGCCTGCAGTAGTTTTAGGGACCTCAGATCCTTTTACTTCATCAGGAGATGTGATAGCTTCCGATAAGGGGAACGGATATTACAGTCGCTTTTATATAGCTGCGACCAAACATATCCGGATAGGTAAAGAAACACTTGGTGTTCATCTCTCCTATCTTTATAACAGGAGAATAGAATATCATTTGAACGGCATTGCAGCAGGTATTACCTATAATCCGTCTTTCCATCCACAGCTACGACTGATAGCCGAATATGATTCGAAAGATTTTGCGTTAGGAGCCACTTATCTGCTTTTTAATCATCTTCATGCACAGATAGAATTGCAAAGGATGAAATATTTCACAGGAGGATTGACCTTTCAATTCCGGTTGAAATAAAAAGAGATAAGAAAGAGTTGAAATATTAAAAATTAAAAACAATGAAAAGCAAAGTAGTAATATTATCTTTACTGTTGACCGGAGCAGCCATCTCAGCTTCTGCGCAGACCAAAGAGAAGTTCTATACCGAAAGGGCTAAGGACAATATCTTTATCAGTGTGGGTGCCGGAGCACAAGGATGTGTAAATCCGAACAACTTTGATTATGGCTTTGGACATGCCATAACTCCGCTGATCCATGTATCAGTAGGAAAACTAATCAACCCCGTATGGGGAGTGCGTGCTCAGGTAGCCGGCATGTGGAGTACACTGTATACTGACTACAACAGAGTGAAAGGCGATTATGCCGAATACAAGAACAAGAAATACTTCACACTGCGTGCAGACGCTATGTACAACCTCAGCAATGCTATTGCAGGTTACAATCCGGATCGTCTGTTCAATGTTTCTGTATTTGCAGGTCCGGGACTGACTTTTTCAAAAACGTATGGCGACATGAACAAAATGAATGCGCTGGTCAACGGTTCAGTTGGCTTGGCAGGACAGTTCAACGTAAGCAAATACATCGACATTAATATTGAAGCAAGAGGCGAAGTTTCTCCTTCTATATTTGGTAAATACAGTAGTGCATATACAGACGGTGCAGTTTCTCTGACTGCCGGTGTAACTTACACATTCGGCGGTAAGAAATTTGTATCTTGCAACTCTAAGGTAGACCAGAGCGCTATCAATGATGAATTGAACAGATATCGCGACGAACTGGCACAGGCTCAGACAGATTTAGCAGATGCAAAGAATGCATTGGCTAATGCGAAACCTGTGACTAAGGAAGTTGTGAAGGAAGTAGAAGTAGCCGGTCCTCGTGCTATTTTCTTCCAGATTGGCAAGTCTAAGATTGACGACTATGGTATGGTTAACATCCAGTTGGCAGCTAAGATCCTGAAGGCTAATCCGGATAAGAAATACAAGATTGCCGGATATGCCGACAAGGCAACCGGTAGCTCTAAGTGGAATCAGAAACTGTCTGAAGCACGTGCTCAGGCTGTTTACGACGCACTTGTTAAAGAAGGCGTAAGCAAAGATCAGCTTGAACTGGTTGGTTTCGGTGGAACTGACAATATGTTCGGTAAGAACTTCCTGAACCGTGTAGTGATTCTGGAATAAACGCTGAAATCAGATACAAACTAAAGTTTTTAATACCAAAAGGCTATCCCACTAAATTTTGTGAGATAGCCTTTCTTATATCCAACTATTTTAAGGAAACCCCATCTTATTTTTGCAATCAATGGCTATTTACATTATCTTTGCGCCCCTAAAAAACAAACAATTAATATGATTAATAACAAAATCCTCAAACTTATCGGTTTGTTCATTTTGGGTATGTGGAGTTTACAGGCTTGTACTGATAGTAACTCTAATGAGCTCCCTACAGATAAAGTGCCGGATAATCCTTACGGCTTAATAAAGGTTACAGAGAATGATCTGGCACCTGACGTATTCAAACTTATGTTGCAGGACGACGAACCTTCAACTACGTATTTTGACAACAGCCAACGTTTCTTTTACGTCAATCAGCCTCTGCAAGTGAGTATTAACGAAAAGCAGGAACTATTCATCCGCTTCTATTCGCCCCGTCCCATACATGGAGTAACAATCTGGGCAAAAATCAATGGCTATGATGAAGAGTTTCAATTGGCACAGTTTGATGTAGTGCCTGCCTTCACCGAATATCACCGGGCACTGCCAATGCTCACCGAAAGCAAACGTTATATCACCCGTTCAGGAAAAGAGATACAAATCATGGCTAACCCACATCTGTCAGCATCAGATTTCTCGTTGAAGACAGATTGTGAGGATAGTTATTATCAAAAACTACTCTCTACCAAAAGCAAATACAGGGTGCGTTTTTCTGCCTACAGCCAACAAGGTAGCTGGCAATTCCCCCTACTCGCCGCCCATGCCAGAGAAACGGTAGCTATTATGCTGAACTTTGCCTATATGTTCTCCTCACCGGAATTTGCCGAGGAATTGGAGAAATACAGAGGTAAACTTCATAGTAACAATGATCTGGCAGTGGTAGACATCGACAAATTGCTCAAACAGGTAATCAATCATTCGGGTTTCCTGGTGGGGCATGTGAGTGGAGTAAACGGTCTGGGTGGAGGAGAAACCTATGGACTGAACGAATGGTGCTACCTTGAACACTATGCAGACGACACGAACCAAACCCACACAATTTTTCATGAATTGGGACACTGCCTGGGCTATGGACACGACGGAAATATGACCTATGAACAAACCGGAACGGGATGGATTACCCTTTGTAATAAAGTGTATACCCAGTTGTGTATTGATAAAAAACTTCCCATCTACTCAAGAAGATTTATGCATACACGTAAACAGGGAAAACTGTATGGTACTGCCCGCTACCAACGCTCTAAATACATCATTGAAGATCCGGAACTGGATGCCATAGACGGTGGTCTGGCCCCGGCATTGAAAGACGACAACGAAAACATTGAAGAAGGAACACCCCTCTCCTGCTCTATTTCTTATGAAAACATCCCGGGAGCTACCAAAGAGACTTTTACTCCAAAAGATGTGTGTGTCTACAAAAAACGCATATATATTGTCAATGATGCAAAAGGGAAATACAGTCTGGAGGTCCTGGAAGAGAAAGAAGGAAAACTAACGCATGTAAAAAGTGTAAAAGAGTGGACTGAGAATACAGAAACCAAGACCTTTGCCGGGAAACCTAACGGGGTTACAGTGGCACATGGAAAAGTATATGTCACAAATGAAGGTAGCCGTACAGATGTATTTGACGAGGCTACACTGGAATTTATTACGTGTATAGGTACAGGTAGTTGGGGTGAAGGTAGTACTCAGACAGTACATGCCTTTGATGTACTTGTGCGTCGTGGATGTGTGTTTATCCGGGACAAGAAACGCGTGTGTGTATTCATGGAAGATGATGTTGTAGCAGGTAGTTACAAGAAAGTAGCCAACTATTGCCGCACAATCAATATGGGTGAAGCTATGGGAACTTATGGACAGGCAATGGGAGCTGACGGACTACTCTATATCACCCACCAAGGTAATCGGAAAATTTATGTATTCGACTGTAACGTGATGCGCGAACAAACGGAATGGAAAGCGCAACGGGTAATAGACCTCCCCGCTTCTCATTCTCCCTACGACATTGCTTTTGTTGGCAAACGAATGTTCGTATCATTTGCCACCGGAAAGAATCAACCGGTAGCCCTGGCAGAAGTGAATCAGGAAACCGGAACAATCCTAAAAGATTATACAACCATAGGTGAACATACCTTCCGTAATGTGGAGAAAATAATGCTATCCCGACAAACACTGTTTGTAATAGACCGCACTGAACGTACCATAACCGATATTCCAATAAACGAACTGAACTAAAAGGAAATAATCATGAAAAAAAAGATAATTCATACAAGCCACCTGCTACTGGCCCTGATGATTGCAGGGGCCTGCTCGGAAGAAGATATGTCAGGAGGTATACCACAAAAACCTGAAGAGCCATATACCAGTCATTATTACTACTCCTATGAAGCAGGACAGCAATTATCGGCTGTGGATTTTGCCCTGAACGAGGGTAAATTTACTCCAGGAGCCACCTATATAAAAGGAGATACACTGTTTGTAGCAAACATACAGAACGGACATTACAGCCTAGAGCTGTATGATAAAAAGAAGAAACAACACCTAATATCACTGCGGTCATGGAAGTATGGAAATACTGATCAGAAATTTCAAAGTCCGATAGAAGCCATCGGAGTATCTCCGGCCAATCGTCTGTATGTATTAAGTAGAGAGACTCGCATCGATGTTTTTGCCCTCGAAGACCTGAATTTCATTACGCGCATTGGGACTGGCAGTTGGAGTGATGGAGTAAGCGGATTGTTTCAGGCACAGGCTATGGCGATTTCCCCGGACGGAAAGATTATTGTTCGCACCAAAAGAGAGATTGCCGTTTACCGGGAAGAGGACGTAACTCCGGAAAAATATCAGAAAGTGCCTTTTTATTGTCGAAGTGCAGCAATAGGAATGGATACAAACAACGGATTTAATCCCCATCAGATGGTACAGGATTCTACCGGTATTGTTTATTTGGCAGATTACGGGCAATACGGTAACAAAAAAATTCAGGCAATAGACACTGCACGTATTGAAAAAGGTGATCAAAAAATATTAATAGATGCAGAAAAGACACTCGATACCAACTTCAACCCTTGCGGTATCGCTTTGCACAACGATCAGATGATGGTGTCTGCCAGTAATGGTTCTATCTATATCTATGATCGTACGAAAAAAGAATGGGGAGACGGTTTCAAATCTGTAAACGGTTACACATTTAAAAAGGCAGAAAAACTATTGATAGCGGGATCAAGCCTCTGGGTTTCTGACACCAATACCAAAAAGCTGATAGAAGTAAAAATCTATAAGAATGAAATACGGGAATACGAGTGATAACTTCCTCGTACTTGTGTAATTATACAACTTAAAAACGCAGATTAACGCCAATTTATCGCAGGTATAATTTAATATTTGCGTAAATTGGCGTTAATCTGCGTTTTAACAACAGCTAATTTTAGTTTTGAGACCCTCTTATTCTTTCATCAGTTGTCAACTATCTAATAAACCAGTTTCACATTATCCACCCACAAGGTGTTTCCCGGAGAACCGATATAAGCTCCTCCATGACTGGCAGTAAACTGAAGAATCATGTGAGTGGGCGTTTCATCCTTATCGGCCCATGCCACTTCACGAACCGGTACACTCTCTCCCTTGCTATTGAGCGAATAACGTTCGTCAACCTGTAAGCGCATCATATGAGGTTTATATATAGGACTTCCGGTTATATCACCATAGTGAATCTCATAGGTAGCATTATTATGCCAATCACCGGTATTATAATAATAAACAACCATCGTACCGACACGCTTTGCAAAAATATTACCTTCAGCATCTTCCCAACGCTTTTGTAAAAGCAAAATCGCTGCAGGAAAATCTTTGCCCGGCACATCGGTTATTTTACTAAACCCTGTAGCGCGAATACGGTTTTCGCGATCAGACATCTTCACTTTATAATCAAACTGAAGAGCAATAGGGCGCTTTGTGAACGGAATCCCCATTCCAAGCATTTTGTTGGGGTTTTTGGTACCTTTAATAGGTTCATGTACCGTGCCCAGAAACATAGAACCGGCAGCAAGTACCGTAATATCCACGAGTCCGAACACTTTCACACTTTCCATACGAGTTTCCAGACGTGCACAATATCCACTTCCCCGCTTTTCGGGAAAAACAGATGTATTTGTCTTTGTGACTCCCGCTACTTTCGCCATCACATTGGAAGTAGCCCAAGGAGAACCACCAAGATTCGTATAAGCTTTTGAACCAGCTATGGTTTGGGTAGGCCCGACGGCATATACATTTTTTGTATTTCCACCAATAATGGCAGACTCTTTTATTTCGCGATTTACCCATTGATCCATATCCCCAAACGGGAGCATTTCTACCTTATGTTGCGCCATAACAACAGCCGAGCATAAAGCAATAAAGCCTGTCGTCATCAGACGGCGATATGTTCTCTTTGTCATCCTTTCTCCTTTCTTTTTAAAGACTATAATCCCACTGCTTCAGCGCAAAGTCCCAATTGTCCTGCACTAACTGAACAGTACGATCATCGTACTTATATTTATTTTTCTTATATCCTTTCTTTCCACCTACATACTTTTCTATTGCTTCACGTGCTTCTTCGAAGCCTGGAATAGAGAGTTTCTGATATATATTCTCGGTCATCGCCAAAGCATCCGCTTCAAAATCCTCAAACTTCACTTCAATCAGATTTCCCTCAGGAATATACTGTTTATCGGCTTCGTACTTATGATACAATTTGGCATAAATAGAGAGAATGTTTTTTTCGATCTCCTCGTTGCTGATATCTTCCAGTTTCAAAGGCTGAATAGTATTGGTAAAGAAACTACGTGTAGACTCAAATACTGTGTACGGGTTACGCATCAGATAAATGAACTTTGCATTGGGAAACATCTTCACCAACTCCTTCACACGCCCCGTATGAGGAGGGTTCTTACTCAGGAACTGAGTACCTTGCGTATTCCACAATGAAATCTTTATCAGTTTTTTAAATGTATCTTCAAACACTTTCAGTTCTTCGTCGGGGATACCATCAAACAACAAATACTTATCAGCATATTCTTGCTGGTATTTGGGCAAAAACCAGAAATTATAATATGTATAAGGCATCATATTTGCCAGTGCAAATTCCTCTTCCTGCGGCAGGTCTACAGCCAGTTCCATATTATCGGTCGGGCGTTTATCGGGCATCAGCCAACTCATATTCTTTTTAAAGAAAGGTTGCCCCCACATCATCAGATGTGGAAAAACAGTCTGATAGGTAGTGTTGTACCCAAAGTGTTTGTCACAGGAAAAGACATTGTGTACAAACGTTGTCCCACTACGCCAATGCCCCAATATAAACACCGGATCGTGCTCTAATGGCTTATTGGCCAGAAGCTTTTCGTAACGGCTGTTTTGCAAAGGAGCCAATGTAGAGAGCAGACGGCATACTGCTTTGGTCAAACGATACTTTCCTTTGTAGGCAGCATCGATATCCCTACCAGCGGTTATCGCTTTAAATGTTTTCCAGTCAGCTCCTACCAGGGTGTTTATCGGAAGTTTATTGAATTCAAGTAATCCCATGTTATTTACAATTTACAATTGACTATTTACAATTGACTATTTACCATTTACAAATTGCACGATCTGCATAGCAAATTGTAAATTGTAAATAGTCAATTGTACATTATTTAATGATTTTCACTGCAATGCCCTGACGTTCCAGATCTTTCACAGCCTTCTCTATCGCTTCATAATGCTTAGGATCAATACCCAGTTTCGGAAGATCCAGCACCGGAACATCATCCATAGTGCGCATATCTTTCTCTTCCACCCGGTCTATAATCATACCAACGGCACTGGTGTTATTGGTGATCGGGTCGATAAGGATGAACGATCCACAGGATTTGTTCTTCTGATAAGGATCAAAGAACAGCTCTTTCGCTGTAGTCAGTACCACACGGGCTATCTCATTCAACGAAAGGAAAGGCACGGCAAATTGCTCCATAGTGTTCACGTCCACCTTGTACTTGATGCTATCAATGCGGGTACGGCTCATATTAGTAGTCTGCTTGATAAAGAAGGATTTGTTCACATCCATTGGTTCCTCATCCATCCATACCAGCATAGCCTCAAAGTTACGATCAACGACAGGCAAATTATTGGGATGCACCAGCATCTCTCCTCTCGATACATCTATTTCATCTTCCAGTGTTAGTGTGACAGACTGAGGTGGAAAAGCATAATCCAACTCTCCGTCATAGGTCACAATACTTTTCACGCGGGAAGTCTTGCCGGAAGGCAACGCCATTACTTCGTCTCCTTTGCGGATAACCCCCGAAGCCACTTTTCCACAGAAGCCACGAAAATCGAGATTAGGACGAAGCACGTATTGTACGGGGAAACGAAAATCGGTCAGGTTATGGTCGTTATCGATGTGCACCGTTTCGAGGAAGTCGAGCAAGGAGATACCCTTATACCAGGGAGTACGCTCTGATTTATCCACCACATTGTCACCATCCAGTGCAGAAAGCGGAATACAATTTACATCGGGGATACCAAGTGGCTCTACAAACTTTTTGTATTCTGACACAATCTCATTGAAGCGCGCTTCGGAGAAGTCTACCAAGTCCATCTTGTTAACAGCAAGCACAACATGTTTAATGCCAAGCAGAGACACCAGGAAAGTATGACGGCGGGTCTGAGTGATAACCCCCGTCCGTGCATCCACCAGAATAATGGCTAAATTGGCAGTAGAACCACCGGTAATCATGTTACGGGTGTATTGTTCGTGTCCCGGAGTATCGGCAATGATAAACTTACGGTTGTTGGTTGAGAAGTAGCGATAGGCCACGTCAATTGTGATACCCTGTTCGCGTTCGGCCTTCAAACCGTCGAGCAACAGTGCATAGTCTATATGTTCGCCGGCATTTCCCATACGTTTGCTATCACGTTCGAGAGCATCCAGCTGGTCTTCATACAATTTCTTACTATCAAACAGCAAGCGGCCTATCAGAGTTGATTTTCCATCGTCCACCGAGCCTGCCGTCAAAAGACGGAGCAAATCCTTCTGTTCGTCTTTATCCAGAAATGCTTTTATATCTAAAGTAGTTCCCATCTTCAATTCTTAGTTTTTAATTTTTTTTGATTAGAAGTATCCTTCGCGCTTCTTCTGTTCCATACTTGCATCCTGGTCGAAGTCGATCACACGGGTAGTACGTTCGCTCTTTGTGGTAGTCATCATCTCCTCCACGATCTTCTCAATTGTATCGGCCTCACTCTCCACTGCACCAGTCAACGGCCAACACCCCAATGTGCGGAAGCGTACCATACGCATCTTAATCTCATCACGGTATTTTTCTGGCAGACGGCCATCATCGGCCATAATAAGATTACCGTCAAGTTCAACGCAAGGACGCTCTTTTGCATAATAAAGCGGAACAATGGGAATGTTTTCCAGGCGGATGTACTGCCAGATGTCCAATTCGGTCCAGTTACTCAACGGGAAAACACGAATACTTTCTCCTTTGTGTACACGGGCATTATAGATATCCCACAGCTCGGGACGCTGATTCTTAGGATCCCACTGGTGAAATTTGTCACGGAAGGAGAAGATACGTTCTTTGGCACGTGACTTTTCTTCATCGCGACGGGCACCACCAAAGGCGGCATCAAATTTATATTTGTCGAGCGCACGCAACAACGCCTGTGTTTTCATCAGGTCGGTATGTACTTTACTTCCATGTGTAAAGGGTCCTACACCTGCATGAAAAGCCTCCATGTTGCTCTCCACAATCAGATTCCAGCCATATTTCTTAGCATATTCGTCACGGAACTGAATCATCTCTTTAAATTTCCATTTGGAGTCAATGTGCATCAAAGGAAACGGTACCTTACCCGGATAGAAGGCTTTCTCTGCCAGGCGAACCATAACAGAAGAATCCTTTCCGATACTATAAAGCATCACAGGATTCTCAAATTCCGCAGCCACTTCGCGGATAATGTGAATGGACTCAGCTTCGAGTTCTTTCAGGTGACTCAATTTATACTCTTCTTTCATTATATTCTTATTTTATAAATCTCTTATTTTTATCTTTTCACTTTTGGCAATATCAACTCCAGCAAGCGGTTAACAGATTCTTCAAGTGAAAGTTTTGAAGTGTCCAACTCGAGTGCCGGATGTAGCGGTGCTTCAAACGGAGCCGAAATACCGGTAAAATTCTTAATTTCTCCTTTACGGGCTTTGGCGTACAAGCCCTTCACATCACGCTTTTCGCATTCGGCAAGCGGAGTGCTGACATATATTTCGAGGAAATCGTCCTGTCCGATAATATTGGCAGCCATTTCGCGGATATCATTGTTAGGACTGATAAAAGCGGCAATAGTAATAATACCGCTATCTATAAAAAGCTTTGAGACTTCGGCTATACGACGGATGTTTTCTACACGATCGGCTTCCGAAAAGCCCAGATTATTATTAATACCACTGCGGATATTATCACCATCGAGGATACGACACAGCAACCCGCGTTTGTGTAACTCACGCTCCAAAGCAATGGCAATGGTGCTTTTTCCGGAACCGCTCAATCCGGTGAACCATATCATCACGCTATGCTGCTTCAATAGCTGTTCTTTATCTTCCCGCGCCAGCATACGATCAAAGATAGGATAAATATGATTAGTTGAAAGTGGAGAGTGGAGAATTGAAAGTTCTTCTCCTTTCGGTTCCTTATTTTGTTTCATGCATATTATTTTTAGTCGTTTTTACAATACTTACTGTTAGTTTTCTTTTTCCCATCTTTTCGTCTTCCGCAACTCTCAACTCTTAAAAGGGCCAAATTAGTGGTATCAAAAATACAGAAATGAGAAAAGTGATAATATTCAATGGCAAACCGATACGAACAAAATCGGTGAACTTATAATTGCCAATACCTTGCACGATCAGGTTTGTCTGATAACCAATCGGAGTAGAGAAACTGGCCGAAGCAGCCATACAAATCACCACAAAGAAAGGCGTAGGATCAACCCCTAATTGTTGGGATATGGCCAATGCCAGCGGAAAGGCTAAAGCTGCTGCCGCATTGTTTGTGATAAGTTCCGTAAACAGATTGGTAATAATAAACAAAATAGCCAACAAAACATGAGGTCCGTAGTTATGGCTTAAACCGATAATATAACTTGCAACTCCATCGGCTACCCCCGAATTTACCATTGCTTTACTGATAGCAAAAGCACAGGCAATAGTAATCAGGATATCCCACGAAATATATTTGGTATATTTACGGGCAGGAAATATTTTGGTCCATGCCATGATGATGGTAGTCACAGAAACAAAAAAGAACATATCCAGCTTGATATTAGGAAACATCTCCTGTGTCACCGGCAATTCACCGACCGTAGCACCCAGAATCATCAGAATGAGCAGAATCAAGGCAAACCAACGTTTCTTCTTACCCGGCACCGGCTCAGTATCTTTTCCGTTGGCAAGCATCACAAAGACAGAAGACTCTCCCCAGGTAGGAATAAAAGTATCGTCGGCCATTACCACTAATGTATCGCCTTCGCGAAGCACAACTTCATTGAGTTTCTCTGTGATACGCTGTCCGTTGCGAGTTTTTATCTCTTTCACTTCTGCCCCATAATGACGCTGGAAGTTGAACTCTACCAGGGTTTTGTTGATACCCGGGAAACGGGCACCCAACACTGCTTCCACGCGATGGAGGCTCTCGCCTTTTTCTTCCTCTTCATCGGGCACTGCCGTATCGGGACGTGCATCGGGAAGGAGCTTTTTAGAAAACAGGAACAAGTAGATAATCCCCGCAATGGCAATGAATATACCCACCTTCCCTAATTCAAACATCGTGAATCCTTCATAACCCGCCTCAAGAATCATGCCGTGTACCACCAGATTGGTAGAAGTACCAATCAACGTACAAATACCGCCCAAAATCGTGACATAAGAAAGAGGAATAAGAAACTTGGTAGCGGGAAGATGAACAGCTTGTGCCCAACGTTTGATAATAGGAGCAAATATTACTACTACAGGAGTGTTATTCAGAAAAGCCGATATAAAAGCAATAGTGGGAAGCATACGAAATTGTGCCTTAAAAACAGTAGTTTTACCTACGGGAAGCAATTTCTTGATCACCTGCCCCAAGGCCCCCGACTGGCGAACACCTTCGCTTACCAGAAAAAGCATGGCAACGGTGATCATTCCTTTATTACTAAATCCTTCGAGCATCTCTTTCGGACTAAGGATACCCGCACAAAGAAACAGTACCACAACCGAAAAAAGCACCATACCCGGACGCATCTTATCCAATATAAGAGCAATCACCATTCCCAATAATGATAGTAGTACAAATACAATTTCAAATGTCATAATCAGTACAAATCAATTAGTGATTTACTCTTTTTCTCTCTACAATAAACCAGGGATTCAACAGGTTTTCTTTGTTGTATTGTAATGGCAACGCTTCGCCAGCCTGATAAATTTCCATTCCTGCTGCACGCGCGATAGCATGTCCAGCAGCTGTATCCCACTCCATAGTCGGAGCAAAACGAGGATATACATCTGCTTTCCCTTCGGCAACCAAACATATTTTTATGGAACTTCCGCTCGATATCAGCTCTACTTCTTCGTACTGTTGCTTCATTTCACCAATATAGGTTTCTGTTTCCGGGGTTAAATGAGAGCGGGAAGCTACAATAACAAAACGCTTGCGTGGTTCGTCTATCGGCAAACGTACAGAAAAGTTAATCAACTCTTCCAAAGAGGCAGAATCGCCCAAAGCCGTGATTCCGGATAGTTTGAATGCCCCTAGTGATTCGGATGCAAAGTAAAGATCCTGCTTCACAGGTAGATAAATGACTCCCATCACAGGAATGCCATCGCGCACCAGTGCTATATTGACAGTAAATTCTCCATTACGCTTTATGAATTCTTTCGTTCCGTCCAGTGGATCGACAATCCAAAGCGTACTCCAATTCTTTCGCATGGCATACTCCATATGCTTACCCTCTTCGCTCAACAGCGGGAAAGGAGTTTCCTGAAGAATCGTAGCAATCGTTTCATGCGCTTTACGGTCGGCAATGGTTAAGGGGGAATTATCGGCTTTTCTCTCTATCTCAAAATCCGATGCCGGATCATTATAGATAGAAAGTATCTTCTCGCCTGCTCTCAGGGCCGCGTCAACAGCAACAAACAAATATTTCTGTTCCATCTTGTTATATAATTATAGCCCTGTTTCCAACAAGGCGTAATAACCCATTGATATAATGAGCTACAAAAGTAAAAACTTTATCTTCTCTCAAAGTTTCCGCACTATCATTTATAACTTCTTTTAGCAATAGCGCTAATATTACTAAAAAAAAGATTTCACCACAGAGAACACGGAGAGCACAGAGGTATTATTTTCTCTGATGAAATGCAGATGAACGCAGATTTTCGCAAATACACAAATGTGAAAAAAAAGAAGACCCGTACTTTAATCTGCGTTTTATCCGGATAATAAAGCTCCGTGTCCTCTGCGTTCTCTGTAGTGAAATACCAAACCTATATTACAAAAAGGCAGCAACTTCCCAGCTACTGCCCTTATTCCGGAAGGGTGCTTTCCCACTTCCGATATTACCAAAAAGAAATATTAAAATACTCTGTAAAGCAACCAGGCACCCTGGAAGTCTTTACGGTTAGGGTATTTAGCTTTGAAAGCATCACGAGCCTGTGCAGCGGCCGTTCTATCGGCAAAAGTGCTCACAATCACACGATACATAGCAGATTCTGCATTGAATGCAATAGTTGCATTGTAGCCCTCAGCATCCAAAAAGTCTTTCAGACCTTCGGCATTTGCTTTCAAACCGAAGCTACCACACACTACGCTATAATCTTTCAGGTTGTCGCCATTACCCGAAACAACCGTTACCTTCTCCTGACGCACACCATTGGCTGCATCTGTAGCCTTCTTTACCTCTACCGGAGCTGCTACAACGGGAGTTACTTCCACCGGAGCTTCTACCTGCGGTTCGGCAAGTTCCTGCTGTTTTGCCTTTTCGTATGCTTTTTTATATGCACTTTCGCTTGATTTACAAGAAGCAAATGCCAGAACCATGCATACACTCATTCCCAATACTACTAATTTTTTCATAATCTATATTCTTTTAGTTAATAAATTTGCATCAATACTTTCTGAAAACGGATACAATATCTTCATACCTAAGCTGAAGAGTGGACGAAGAAAGCTCTTCAATTTGAAATGTCCGGCCCAGTTCATCCCACTGTAAATATTGCTTGCAAAGATCTATATTCTCTTCGGGGCGCAAAATAATATAAATTTTATCATCCTGCAAAGAATAAAGTCCGAAAAAGGTGTGATACGTCTTATCTTCGAGCAAACAGATGGCCGAAAAGCTACCTTTCTGAAAATTATAAAACACACTATCTTCCTTCTGCACAGTGCCGTCGGGAAGCTCATACCGCCTCAATTGCCACTTACCAGTCAGCTTGTCTTCATCATCCGAGCAGGAAGCCACTATCGATAGCAACAAAGGCAAACATAAGAGATACAACCATTTCTTCATCATTCTGCTTTCTTTTTATATGAGATAGTACCTGTGGCCTGATATGTAGGCATCACTAATATCTCTGCTATTTGAATATGTTCCGGAGCCGAAGCTGCGAAATATACTGTTTCTGCAATATCATCACCTGTAAGCGGACGGATTCCTTTATAAAAATTGTCCGCAGCTTGCTTGTCGCCCCGATAACGCACTACACTAAAGTTTGTCTCTACCATCCCCGGCTTTACGTTGGTTACCCGCAACGGCGTATCCACCAGATCGATGCGCAGTCCGTCCGAAAGGGCTTTGACTGCGGCTTTGGTAGCACAATACACACTTCCACCGGGGTAAGCGGCATCACCGGCAATAGAGCCAATATTGATAATATGTCCACGTCCGCGCTCCACCATTCCGGGAACTACCAGACGGGTTATGGCCAACAACGACTTTATATTTGTATCTATCACAATATCCCATTCGTCCAGGTTTCCTTCAAACTCTTTATCAACCCCGATAACGAGTCCGGCATTGTTTACCAGCACATCAATCGCTTTCCACGTTTCGGGCAAAGAAGCCAGTGCCTGAGTTGCAGCTTTACGGTCACGAACATCAAAAGGCAACAAGAATACGCGAACTCCATAAGTCGCTTCCAATTCGTTTTTTAACTCTTCCAGTTTTGCCACATTACGGGCATTAAGAATCAGATCTGAACCTTGCGAAGCAAACTTCCGGGCGCAACCTTCGCCTATTCCACTACTTGCTCCGGTTATAAAAACAATCTTACCTCTCATATTGTTATTACTCTATAGAATTAAGCAACAAAAATACGCTTTAACCTGCTATCATTCGGCCTTTCTCTTAGTTAAATAAGATTAAACCGACGATATAAAAGTATTTACCCCCACAAGTTCGCGTATCTTTGCTCCATATAACATAACGAGCCGCGAGGCTCATTCAACTTTTTTACATGACATTTGAAAATTTAAACATGATAGAGCCCATACTCAAGGCTCTGAAAGAAGAGGGTTATTCCTCTCCCACTCCCATACAAGAACAGTCAATCCCCATTTTACTTCAAGGAAAAGATTTATTAGGATGTGCACAGACCGGAACAGGAAAAACAGCTGCTTTTTCTATCCCCATTTTGCAGAAACTATATAAAACCGACCACCGCAAAGGAATAAAAGCATTGATATTAACCCCAACCCGGGAGTTGGCCATTCAAATTGGTGAATGTTTTGAGGCATATGGCAAATACACCGGACTGAAGCACACTGTTATCTTTGGCGGAGTGGGTCAGAAACCTCAGACGGACGCATTGCGCAATGGTGTACAGATACTGGTTGCCACACCGGGACGCTTGCTGGACTTGATAACCCAAGGTTATATATCGCTCAAAACACTGGACTTCTTCGTACTGGATGAGGCCGACCGCATGCTCGACATGGGCTTTATCCATGATATCAGACGGATACTGAAACTCCTTCCCCAGAAGCGCCAGACGCTTTTCTTCTCGGCTACTATGCCGCCGGAGATAGAGACACTGGCCAACTCAATGCTGACCCATCCGGAAAAGGTAGAGGTGACACCGGCTTCTTCTACTGTGGACACAATTTCGCAATACGTCTACTTTGTAGAGAAGAAGGAAAAGAAGGACTTATTATTGCACTTACTGAAAGACCAGTCGATTGAATCGGTGTTGATCTTCACACGTACCAAACATGGAGCCGACAAACTGGCACGCATATTGACCAAATCGGGTATACGTGCTGAGGCTATACATGGCAACAAATCGCAGAATGCACGCCAGCGTGCCCTGACGGATTTCAAAAATCATACTTTGCGCGTATTGATTGCAACGGACATTGCTGCACGTGGTATCGATGTAGATCAGTTGTCACACGTCATCAACTACGAACTACCCAATGTGCCGGAGACGTATGTACACCGCATTGGACGCACAGGACGTGCCGGACATGATGGAATTGCGATCTCCTTCTGCGAATCGGAAGAATTACCTTACCTCAAAGATATTCAGAAGCTGATCGGGAAAACAATCCCAGTAGTCAAAGACCATCCGTTTGTCACCACCGAAGGCGCCAAGGCGCAGGAGGTGAAAACGGAAGAACTCAAAGCGAAAGCAAAAGAGAATAAAGTATACCGTGGCAGCCGCTCCAATGGAGACTTCTGGAGGCGAAAAAAACAGGCACAAAGAGGAGAACAACAGAAGAAATAAGATATATCCATATAAAAAGGCGGCCGCTTTTCCGAAAGAGAAGTGGCCGTTTTCTTTGCCATCAGCCTCACCAGCATCCCCTGTGAGTTATGAGAGGATTCAGATAAAAACTCTTAAAAAAAATCCTCATCCATAGAACATCCTATGCAATAAATGCGTTATATTTGTAGTATTATCACTTTAAAACAGTAAAATTATGAAAGGACTTAATGTATTAGCAGCTTTTTTAGGTGGTGCAGCAGTAGGCGCAGCACTTGGTATTTTGTTTGCTCCTGAAAAGGGAGAAGACACTCGTCACAAAATAGCAGAGATTCTTCGTAAAAAAGGTATCAAGCTGAATCGCAATGAGATGGAAAACCTCGTTGACGAAATTGCAGCCGAACTAAAAGAAGTAACTGACTAATAGAATCAAAAACAGAGCCACTATGTTTGCAGACGACAAAAGTATAGAAAACTTTCAACAGCTATTCTTCGAGTTCAAGAAATATCTGGAGCTCCAGAAAGAATATACCAAACTGGAATTGACGGAAAAGCTAACCATACTTCTTTCCACCTTAATCATGGTTTTAGTACTCATTATTCTCGGCATGGTGGCCCTGTTTTATCTCTTATTCGCCCTGGCCTATATCCTCGAACCGCTCGTTGGCGGACTCATGGTGAGCTTTGGCATTATTGCAGCAATCAACATCATACTCATTGCCACAGTTATTATCTTCCGCAAGAAACTTATCATTTCTCCAATGGTAAACTTCCTTGCCGGCCTGTTTCTTAATGATTCAAAAGAATAAGTTATGAACAATCAGCAAGCTACCCCCCAGAAAATCACACTGGAATATATCGCCCGGCTCAAGACAGAGAAACTGGAAGAAATACGCGGACAGAAAAAAGCGATGACCCGAACGGCACAACGAATTTTTGCCCCTCTTGCTCCCGCCACCTCTCAAACAGACGCAATAATGAGATCATTCAATACAGGAATGGCCATCTTTGATGGTGTGGTAATGGGAGTGAAAATAATGAAAAAGATTCGCCGTTTTTTCAGAAAGGGATAAACAAAAACTTATTACCAAAGCAGTATTTCCTACACAGTATTTCGCTTTGCACATTCACCTCCACTTTAGGGTAGAGGTGTTTTTTTGTAAAAAAAACAAGAAAGGAAGCACCTTTTGGAGACCACGCCCGCGCTGCATGCAGGCAACGCCTATGCTACATGTAGTGCGGGCGTAGTCTCCATGCAAAGTATTTGTCTCAAAAAACACTCCGAACAAAATACGATATTAACACTCCTTATACAAAAAATCATCAGGAAATTCTCCTGATGAAACTTCCTATGATCGCAAAATTATCATCCGACTTATCATCTGGAAATTTTCCTGATGATACACGATTTACACCTTATAAGAGAATTAAAACTATAAACAAGGGGAGTTACGCGCCTACGCGCGAGAGCCCCCCTCGTAAGAATAAAGACTTTTTTACTTTAAACGTAAGTTTCGAGAATCTTCACGTTTCCTCCCTCTTCGGGAGTAATCGTTATATTCTCTGTCGTGGCAGGAAGCAAAACTGTTTCGCCGGCACAAAACGCCAGCTCGTTGCCTTCGTTGTCTGCCAATCGGCAAGAACCCTCGATGCAAATGAAAATCACGAAAGAATCCAGCTCCGAATAGTCGCAACTGATCTTTTCGGTCATGTCATACAGAGAAGTGGTGAAATAGGGACAAGCCACCAACTCCACCGGTTCGTCTTTCACAGCGTCATATTTGGTGCGATAATCATCGAGCACCTCATAGTTGATAGCTTCGCGTGCCAGGTCGGTATGCAGTTCACGCGTATTACCCTTGGCATCCTTGCGGTTGAAATCGTAAATGCGGTAAGTAATATCCGAAGTCTGCTGAATCTCTGCAATAAATGCACCTGCACCGATGCTGTGAATACGTCCTGCAGGAAGGAAGAAAACGTCACCCGGATGTATTTCATACTCTTGCAGCACATCGGTTATGGTATTGTTGAAAACACGCTCTTTGTACTCTTTCGGTGTGATCTGTTCTGAAAATCCCGAACGGAGTTTTGCCCCCTTATCGGCATCAACAACATACCACATCTCGGTTTTTCCCATAGAATTGTGGCGTTTCTTTGCCAGTTCGTCGTTGGGGTGTACCTGAATAGAGAGATCTTGTTTAGCGTCGATGAATTTAATAAGCAAGGGAAACTTATTGCCAAAACGGGCATAGTTTTCTTCACCAACCAGTTCTTCACGGTATTTTCTCACCATATCGATCAACGTGAATCCTTTATCGGGACCATTAGCCACCACAGATTCATTGTCTTCTACGCCGGAAATCTCCCAGCTTTCTCCTACTCCTGTCAAGTTATCACTCAAGTGCTTGAACGGAAGGATTTTGTCGCCTCCCCAAAGTGTCTGCTTCAGGATCGGTTCAAATTTTAACGGATACATTTTGTTTTTCTGTTAATAAACTTAGATTATAATTCTTGATTTGATAATCAGAGGACAAACATACAAAAAATATCAAATAATACACAGAACCGGGCGTTTTATATTAAATTCATCACCAAAATTTCATAGAATTGACACGAAAGTAAGTTTTAGCCCATGCGAAACTAAACGCTAAACTTTCCTAAATCCTCGAATAGATTTACCATGAATAATTTGGGAGTACGAAAGAATTTAGCTTTATTTGCAAGAAATTTTATATATGCCAGACATGAATAACACATTCCCCACAGAAGAAAATTTATCCGGACTAAACCGGAAGGATTTTCAAAAGGATATCGACGATAAGCAAACAGACTTATTTATCCTCAGAAATAAAAAAGGGATGGAAGTTGCCGTAACAAATTACGGCTGTGCCATTCTCTCCATCATGGTCCCGGACAAAAACGGGAAATATGCCAACGTTATCCTCGGACACGACAGCATAGACCATGTAATAAATAGTCCCGAACCATTCCTGAGCACCACCATCGGTCGTTATGGCAACCGCATCGCCAAAGGGAAATTCACCCTCTACGCCGAAGAGCACTCGCTGACAATCAACAACGGCCCCAACTCCCTGCACGGAGGACCTACCGGTTTTCATGCACGTGTGTGGGATGCCGACCAGATAGACGAAAACACGATCATCTTCAATTACGTATCGGCCGACGGAGAAGAGGGATTCCCCGGAAATCTGGAAGTAGAAATGACTTATAGACTCGAAGAAGAGGAAAATGCACTGGTCATCGAATACCGTGCTACCACCGACAAAGCTACTGTTGTAAATCTTACCAATCATGGGTTCTTCAATCTGGCAGGTATCGCTACCCCCACCCCGACAGTAGAAAATAACATCGTCACAATCAATGCTGATTTTTATACTCCGATAGACGAAGTATCTATCCCCACAGGAGAGATTGCCAAAGTAGAAGGAACTCCGATGGATTTCCGCACCCCGCACACTGTGGGCGAACGCATTAACGACACTTTTCAGCAACTTGTCTACGGCGCAGGATACGATCATTGCTACGTGCTCAACAAACAGGAAGCCGGTTCGCTGGATCTGGCTGCCACTTGCACAGATCCCGTAAGCGGACGCGTCATGGAAGTTTATACCACCGAGGCCGGCGTACAACTCTATACGGGTAACTGGCTCAACGGTTTTAAAGGTTCACACGGTGCCACTTTCCCGGCTCGCAGTGCCATCTGCTTCGAAGCACAATGCTTCCCCGACACACCCAACAAACCTCATTTCCCTTCAGCCGTACTGCTTCCGGGAGACGAGTACCAACAGGTAACGATTTATAAATTTTCTGTCGAAAACTTATAAAGTGGACAATTGACAGTTGACAATTGACAGTTATTATGCAACATCATATAGCATAACCCACTGTTAACTATCACCGTCAACTGTCAATTGTCTATTGTCAATTAATAACTAAATAACCTAATTTTATAAACTAACAACTTTTTTAAAACCATGACACAACAGAAAAAGAGCTATCTATTGCCTATTGCAATGATGTTCGCCCTCTTCGCTATGATTTCGTTCGTAACAGGATTTACCAACCCTCTCGGACTCATCGTAAAAGAACAATTCAATGCTCCTAACTGGATGACCCAGTTGGGTAATGCAGCAAACTTCATAGCTTATGCCTTTATGGGGCTTCCTGCTGGTATTATGCTGAAAAGAATCGGTTATAAGAAAACAGCATTAATCGCCGTTGCCGTTGGATTTGTCGGTGTAGGAATCCAGTTCCTTTCCGGACAAATTTCTTATGCTCCCGGTGAATTAATCGCTTTCTGGGTATACCTGGGTGGTGCTTTCGTTTCCGGTTTCTCTATGTGTATGCTGAACGCTGTAGTAAATCCGATGTTGAACACACTGGGCGGCGGTGGCAAAAAAGGTAACCAGCTGATTCAGTTCGGAGGTTCTCTAAACTCTATCGCAGCTACTATCGTTCCGGTACTGGGCGGTTATCTGATTGGTACTATCAGCCAGGATACCAAGATCAGTGACGCTAATCCTGCATTGTTCATCGCAATGAGCATCTTCGCTATAGCATTCATTGTATTGGGCAGTATGAAACTTCCGGAACCGCACATGGAGCACGCTTCAGACCACAAGGTGAAAGATACTCACAGTCCAATGTCTTTCCGTCACTTCGTACTCGGAACTGTTGCTATTTTCGTCTACGTAGGCGTTGAAGTAGGTATTCCTAACTTCGTAAACTTGTTCCTGACTACTTCTCCGGAAGCTGCCGGCGCAAAAGGTATCGGTATGGATACAGCTATGGCGGGTTCTATCGTAGGTACTTACTGGTTCCTGATGATGATTGGCCGTCTTTGTGGTGGTGCACTTGGTGCTAAGTTCTCCAGCAAAACTCAGTTAACTACTGTTTGTTTGTTCGCACTGGGCTTCCTGCTCGTGGGTATGTTTGCTCCGGTTGAAGCTACAATCAATATGCCTGTATTCAAATCAGACATCAGCTTCGGTATGGCTAATGTACCTATCGGTATCATGTTCTTTATCCTTTGTGGTCTTTGTACTTCTATCATGTGGGGTGGTATCTTCAATCTGGCTGTAGAAGGTCTAGGTAAGTACACTGCAATGGCATCGGGTATCTTCATGGTAATGGTTTGCGGTGGTGGTATCCTTCCGCTTATCCAAGGTGGTGTAGCCGACGTAACAAGTAGCTATATGGCAAGCTTCTGGGTAATCTTTGCCGGTGTAGCTTATATGCTGTACTACGCATTGATCGGTTGCAAGAATGTAAACAAGAATATTCCGGTTGAATAAACTATTATATTAACCAATTAAAAAGATATTATCATGGATATAGAACACGTAAGAAGCCGTTTTATTAAACACTTTGACGGAACTACAGGATCAGTTTACGCCTCACCGGGCCGTATCAATCTTATTGGCGAACACACCGACTACAATGGTGGATTCGTATTCCCGGGAGCCATAGACAAAGGCATGATTGCAGAAATTAAACCAAACGGGACCAATACTGTTAATGCATATTCTATCGACCTGAAAGATTATGTATCATTCGGGTTGAACGAAGAAGATGCTCCGAAAGCAAGTTGGGCAAGATATATTTTCGGTGTATGCCGCGAAATGATTAAACGCGGTGTTGATGTGAAAGGATTCAATACTGCTTTCTCTGGCGATGTGCCCCTGGGAGCTGGTATGTCTTCTTCGGCAGCACTCGAAAGCACATACGCTTTTGCACTGAATGATCTGTTTGGCGACAACAAAATAGACAAATTTGAACTGGCCAAAGTGGGACAGGCTACAGAACATAACTACTGCGGTGTAAACTGTGGTATTATGGACCAGTTTGCCTCCGTATTCGGGAAAGCAGGCAGCCTGATCCGTCTGGATTGCCGTTCACTGGAGTATCAGTACTTCCCCTTCAAACCAGAAGGTTACCGACTTGTACTGGTAGACTCAGTAGTAAAACATGAGCTCGCTTCATCGGCCTACAATAAGCGCCGCCAAAGTTGTGAAGCTGCTGTAGCTGCTATCCAGAAAAAACATCCGCACGTAGAATTCCTTCGCGATTGTACGATGGATATGCTCAAAGAAGCCAAAGCTGACATCAGCGACGAAGACTACATGCGTGCTGAATATGTGATTGAAGAAATTCAACGCGTACTAGACGTTTGCGATGCACTGGAAGTAGGCGACTACGAAACAGTAGGTAAGAAAATGTATGAAACACACCACGGCATGAGCAAGCTCTACGAAGTAAGCTGCGAAGAGCTCGACTTCCTCAACGACTTGGCAAAAGAGTGTGGCGTAACCGGTTCACGCGTTATGGGTGGCGGTTTTGGTGGTTGTACAATCAACCTCGTTAAAGAAGAATTGTACGACAACTTCATCGAAAAGGCAAAAGAGGCATTCAAAGCCAAATTTGGCAGAAGCCCCAAAGTGTATGATGTTGTAATCGGCGACGGTTCAAGAAAACTCGTATAAATAACAAAAACTAACTTCTATAAAGAGGGACATATCCTAAACAGATGTGTCTCTCTTTTTGTTGATATAAGTACGATAAGGACAAATAGTTATTGTACGCAGCACAAGAAGAGCGCTTTCGGACTTTAAACAAAGATTAAAAAAAGCCCCCTTCTTATGCCCGATAATTAACGTTAAAGACTTATCTTTGCGGAAAATATGAAAACTTAATCATTATAAATATGAACGAAAGCAAACTTATGAACCGTGCAGCGGACAACATCCGTATTCTTGCTGCATCTATGGTTGAAAAAGCCAACTCCGGACATCCGGGTGGTGCTATGGGAGGTGCGGATTTTATAAACGTACTTTTCTCTGAGTTCTTAGTATATGATCCTCAGAATCCCCGCTGGGAAGGACGTGACCGTTTCTTTCTCGATCCGGGTCATATGTCACCAATGCTCTACTCTGTACTTGCACTGACCGGTAAATATACGCTGGCAGAGCTGGCACAGTTCCGCCAATGGGGAAGCCCTACTCCGGGACATCCCGAAGTAGATATCATGCGTGGTGTAGAAAACACTTCCGGTCCGCTGGGACAGGGACATACTTTTGCCGTAGGAGCCGCCATCGCAGCTAAATTCCTTAAAGCCCGCTTCGGTGAGGTTATGAGCCAGACTATCTATGCCTACATCTCTGATGGTGGTATCCAGGAAGAGATTTCACAAGGAGCCGGACGTATTGCCGGAACCCTGGGACTGGACAATCTCATCATGTTCTATGACTCCAACGATATTCAGCTTTCTACCGAAACCAAAGAAGTGACGGCAGAAAACGTGGCCATGAAATACAAAGCATGGGACTGGAACGTTATCGAAATCAACGGAAATGATCCTAATGCTATCCGTACTGCCCTCAAAGAAGCAAAAGCAGAAAGCAAACGTCCTACACTCATCATTGGGAAAACCACGATGGGCAAAGGAGCACGTAAAGCCGATGGCAGCAGTTATGAAGCTAACTGTGCTACACACGGTGCACCATTAGGTGGTGATGCCTATATTAATACAATCAAGAATCTGGGCGGAAATCCCGACGAACCGTTTGTTATCTTCCCGGAAGTAGCCGAGTTGTACGCCAAACGTACCGAAGACCTTAAAAAGATAGTAGCCGAAAAATATGCAGCAAAAGCCGAATGGGCCAAAACAAACCCGGAACTGGCAGCAAAAATGGCCAACTTCTTTGCAGGAAAAGCTCCTAAAGTAAACTGGGACGCTATCGAACAGAAACCCAATGTGGCCACCCGCGCCGCTTCGGCCACCGTACTAGGTGCACTGGCTACACAAGTAGAGAATATGGTAGTAGCATCTGCCGATCTTTCTAATTCAGACAAGACAGACGGTTTCCTCAAAAAGACACATGCTTTCAAACGTGGCGACTTTAGCGGAGCTTTCTTCCAGGCCGGCGTATCAGAATTGAGCATGGCTTGTGTCTGCATCGGTATGTCACTTCACGGTGGCGTTATTCCGGCATGTGCCACCTTCTTCGTATTCTCCGACTATATGAAACCTGCCATCCGTATGGCAGCCCTGATGGAACAGCCCGTGAAGTTCATCTGGTCACACGATGCATTCCGGGTAGGCGAAGATGGCCCTACTCACGAACCCGTAGAGCAGGAAGCACAAATCCGCCTGATGGAGAAACTGAAAAATCACAAAGGCCACAATTCTATGCTTGTACTCCGTCCGGCAGATGCCGAAGAGACCACTATTGCATGGAAACTGGCTATGGAAAATATCTACACCCCGACTGCTCTGATTCTTTCCCGCCAAAACATCGTCAGCTTACCTACAGGCAACGACTATGCACAAGTGGCCAAAGGAGCTTACATCGTTGCCGGTTCTGACGAGAATCCGGACGTAACCTTGGTAGCTTCCGGTTCGGAAGTAGCCACCCTCATTGCCGGAGCCGAATTGCTTCGCAAGGACGGTGTGAAGGTACGTATCGTATCGGCACCTTCCGAAGGATTGTTCCGCAGCCAGGATAAAGCATATCAGGAATCGGTACTCCCGGCAGGTGCAAAGATTTTCGGCCTCACCGCTGGTCTGCCCGTAAATCTGCAAGGTCTTGTAGGTGCTAATGGTAAAGTTTTCGGTCTTGAATCATTTGGTTTCTCTGCTCCCTACACAGTGCTGGACGAGAAGCTGGGCTTCACTGCCGCCAATGTGTACAACCAGGTAAAAGAGATGCTATAATGAAAAAAATCGGATTATGCTGTGACCATGCCGGATTTGAACTGAAAGAATTCGTCCGGGGATGGTTGCAGGCAAAAGGTTGGGAATACAAAGACTTTGGTACTTATTCTGCTGAAAGTTGTGACTATCCTGATTTTGCGCACCCGTTAGCACTGGCAGTAGAAGCTGGCGAATGCTATCCGGGTATTGCCATTTGTGGAAGCGGAAATGGTATCAGTATGACGCTAAACAAACATCAGGGCATCCGTGCCGCACTTTGCTGGACGGCTGCAATAGCACACCTGGCCCGCCAACACAACGATGCCAATATACTTGTGATGCCGGGACGCTTCATCAGCACTGAAGAGGCCGATATGATTCTGACAGAGTTCTTCAACACCCCATTCGAGGGAGGAAGACATCAGAAAAGAATTGATAAGATTCCCGTGAAATAAATAAAGATAAAAAATAAAGAGAGACGCATTACTGTATGTCTCTCTTTATTTTTTATTATAATACTATCCCCCTTCTATCTCTCCTACCCCTTATATCAATCAAAAATTACACCCTTTCAATCAAAATATATTGTACTATAACCGCGTTACTTCGTATTTTTGCGTACTTAAAATCCAATATCCATCAAAAAAACAACAAGAAACAAATGAAGAAACGATTTAGCTTCCTGTCTCTACTGTTAGTAACAGCAATTGCTTTTGCCAACCCAATTGACTTTGACAAAGCTTTCAAAGAAAGTGCTAAGATTGAAAAACAAATCAAGAAAACCTCTTTTCCAAAACAAACCTACAATATCACTGACTTTGGTGCAAAGCCGGACAATGAAACCGAGCCCTGCCACGAAGCCATCAATCAGGCTATTCTCAAATGTAGCCTTGCTGGTGGTGGCACAGTTGTTGTTCCCCAAGGAACCTTTTATACAGGCCCCATTACCCTGAAAAGCAACGTTAACTTTCATCTGCAAGAAGGTGCCATACTAAAATTCCTTACCAACCAAAGCTTATACTTCCCCGGAGTAATCACCCGTTGGGAAGGGCTGGATTGTTACAACGCCCGCCCACTAATCTACGCCTATGGCGAAACCAATATTGCTATTACCGGCAAAGGAACCATTGACGGACAAGGCTCCAACGAAACCTGGTGGCCCATGTGTGGCGCACCCAAATATGGCTGGAAAGAGGGAATGGTGGCACAACGCAACGGTGGACGTGAGCGCCTGCTGATGTACGGCGAAACATCAACCCCGGTTTACAAACGCATCATGACTCCGGAAGACGGGCTGCGTCCTCAGTTAATCAATCTTTATGCATGCAGTACCGTCCTGATAGAAGATGTCACACTACTGAACTCTCCCTTTTGGGTGATTCACCCTCTGTTCTGCGAAAGCCTGATTGTACGTGGTGTCAACATATTCAACCGTGGCCCCAACGGAGATGGATGCGATCCTGAATCCTGCAAAAATGTACTGATAGAGAACTGCACTTTTGATACCGGGGATGATTGCATCGCCATCAAATCGGGACGCAATGCAGACGGGCGCAAATGGAATGTACCCAGCGAAAACATCATCGTACGCAACTGCAAAATGAAAAACGGACATGGTGGCGTTGTTATCGGTAGTGAGATATCCGGCGGCTATCGTAACCTGTTTGTTGAGAATTGCCAGATGGACAGCCCGAATCTCGACCGGGTAATCCGTATCAAAACCAGTACCTGCCGGGGTGGAATCATCGAAAATGTATTTGTACGCAACATCACCGTAGGACAATGCCGGGAAGCCGTACTACGCATCAATCTGCAATATGAGAACCGGGAACAGTGTAACCGTGGCTTCACTCCTACCGTGCGCAATGTACACCTGAAAAATGTAACCTGCCAAAAAAGCCGTCTGGGAGTACTTATCATCGGACTGGATGACGACCAGCATGTATACAATATCAGCGTAGAAGATTCTCACTTCAACAACGTAGCCAAAGGAGGCAACGACATCAAAGGCGCTCACGATGTCACTCTAAAAAATCTGTACATCAACGGTGAACTCGTGAAGTAACAAAACGATTGAGAAAAGGCTGTTCCGGATTCATTCTGGTACAGCCTTTCGTATTCTTTCCACCCTATCCGCTCCTTTCTTAACTTTCATTATTACACTGCTTCCTTCCGGCATTATCTACATATGCAATCCCTCCATTTCTTTTTCTACATTAAATCCATTATACGCTAACAATCAGGTAGTTTCTGCTTAAAAACATAAAATAACAAAATGTCGTTAAAACCCACCTATACACCCTCATTTTTGATAAGAAAAAGTACAATAAGGATAAATTTAACCCACGACATAAGCTGTGTATATAAATAAAAAACTATCTTTGTGGTGCAAACTCTGAAACTCATTTAAATATGAAACAATTGGAGACCATAAAAGAGCTTATCAATCAGGGAGATATAAATAAAGCAATTGAAGCCCTTGATGCTCTTCTCACTCAAACGGACTTCGCCCCCAAAGACGAAGTTTACTACTTGCGGGGCAATGCCTACCGAAAGCAAGGCAACTGGCAGCAAGCCCTCAACAATTATCAATCCGCCATCGAGATTAACCCCGAAAGTCCTGCCTTGCAAGCCCACAAGATGGTAATGGATATTCTGGAGTTCTATCACAAAGACATGTATAATCAATAAACGTAATAAAATCGATAGATTATGGCAAAAATTAAAGGAGCAATCGTGGTCGACACGGAGCGTTGCAAAGGCTGCAACCTGTGTGTAGTGGCTTGTCCGCTCGATGTAATATCACTCACCAAAGAGGTGAATGTAAAGGGGTACAATTATGCCCGCCAAGTATTGGAAGATACCTGCAACGGATGCAGCTCGTGTGCAACGGTTTGTCCGGACGGATGTATCTCTGTGTATAAAGTTAAAGTAGATTAGCAAATTATTATTATGACAGAAGAAGTAGTATTAATGAAAGGTAACGAAGCCATCGCCCATGCAGCCATTCGCTGTGGTGCCGACGGATACTTCGGTTATCCTATTACTCCGCAATCGGAGGTATTGGAAACGCTGGCCGACTTGAAACCGTGGGAAACCACCGGTATGGTAGTGCTCCAGGCAGAGAGTGAAGTAGCAGCTATCAATATGGTATATGGCGGTGCCGGAAGTGGGAAAATGGTGTTGACCTCCTCTTCAAGCCCTGGTGTCAGCCTGAAACAGGAAGGCATCTCTTATCTGGCAGGAGCCGAACTCCCCTGTCTGATCGTAAACGTAATGCGCGGTGGTCCTGGTCTGGGAACCATCCAGCCAAGCCAGGCAGACTATTTCCAAACAGTGAAAGGTGGTGGACATGGCGACTATAAACTGATTGCACTTGCCCCAGCTTCTGTACAGGAAATGGCCGACTTCGTTGGGCTCGCTTTCGAACTGGCCTTCAAATACCGTAACCCTGCCATCATCCTTGCCGATGGTGTTATCGGACAAATGATGGAGAAAGTAGTATTGCCACCGATGAAACCCCGTCGCACGGATGCAGAAGTAATCGAACAGTGCCCATGGGCCACTACCGGTAAAACAAAAGACCGTAAACCCAATATTATCACTTCGCTCGAACTCCGCCCCGAAGAAATGGAAAAGAACAACATCCGCTTCCAGGCAAAATACCGCGTAATCGAAGAAAACGAAGTGCGCTTTGAAGAAATAGACTGTGAAGATGCGGAATACCTGATTGTAGCATTTGGCTCTATGGCACGTATCGGACAGAAAGCAATGGAGCTGGCACGTGAAGAGGGTATCAAAGTAGGTATGCTTCGTCCTATCACTCTGTGGCCGTTCCCCACAAAAGCTATTGCGGCGTATGCCGATAAGGTGAAAGGTATGCTTGTTACTGAGTTGAATGCCGGACAAATGATCGAAGACGTACGCCTGGCAGTAAACGGAAAAATAAAAGTAGAACACTTTGGCCGTCTTGGTGGTATTGTGCCCGATCCGGACGAGATTGTAAGTGCACTGAAAGAAAAAATCATGTAAAGTAGAATTTACGATTGGACGATTTACGAATTACGATCTAGGGAAAATGAATCATGAAAGTAAAGCAGTAAATCACGGAAGTTAAAGAAGTAAATCAAAGCCCCCCAATCGTAAATCGAAAATCGTCTAATCGTAAATAAAATAAAGATGAATCCCGATAAAATAAGAAACGTATTGAATATACTTTTCATCATACTCGCTTTAGCAGCTATTATCGTTTACTTTGTAGCAGACGATTTCAAGATATTCATATACGTATGCGGTGCGGCAATCTTTGTCAAACTGATGGAGTTTTTCATACGATTCACCAACAGATAAGGAGAAAGTTAACAAAAAGACAAGATGCAGGATGGTAAATCCACTTGTCAAATTGTCAACTTAAACCTCATCAACCAAAAAAAAATTAAGTTATGACTAAAGAAGAAATAATCAAGCCCGAGAATCTGGTTTATAAAAAACCGACTCTGATGAATGATAACGCCATGCATTACTGCCCGGGTTGCAGTCACGGTGTGGTACACAAGCTCATAGCCGAGGTCATTGAAGAGATGGGAATGGAAGATAAAACCGTTGGTATCTCTCCCGTAGGTTGTGCCGTTTTCATTTACAACTATCTCGATATCGACTGGCAGGAAGCAGCCCACGGACGTGCCCCTGCATTGGCAACAGCCATCAAACGCTTATGGCCGGACCGTCTGGTATTCACTTACCAGGGCGATGGTGACCTTGCCTGTATCGGTACAGCCGAAACAATCCATGCACTCAATCGCGGTGAGAATATCACTATCATCTTCATCAACAATGCCATATATGGTATGACCGGTGGACAGATGGCTCCAACAACCCTTGTGGGTATGAAAACCGCCACTTGCCCTTACGGACGTGATGTAGACTTACACGGATATCCTCTGAAAATTACTGAAATTGCTGCGCAACTGGAAGGTACGGCATACGTTACCCGTCAATCCGTACAATCGGTTCCTGCAATCCGTAAAGCAAAGAAAGCGATCCGCAAAGCATTTGAAAACTCTATGGCTGGCAAAGGCTCCAACCTGGTAGAAATTGTTTCTACTTGTAGTTCCGGCTGGAAAATGACTCCCGAAAAGTCTAACAAATGGATGGAAGAACATATGTTCCCATTCTATCCGCTCGGTGACTTGAAAAATAAAGAATAATGCTAAAAACTGAAAAAACAATGAAAGAAGAAATAATTATAGCAGGATTCGGTGGACAGGGAGTACTGTCTATGGGAAAAATTTTAGCTTACTCCGGACTGATGGAAGGCAAAGAAGTAACCTGGATGCCAGCTTACGGACCGGAACAACGCGGTGGAACTGCCAACGTAACGGTGATCGTAAGTGATGACAGAATCTCCTCTCCGATTCTAAGTCAGTATGACACAGCTATCATATTAAACCAGCCTTCGCTCGAGAAGTTTGAGAACCGTATCAAGCCGGGCGGAATTCTTATCTACGACGGATACGGAATTATCAACCCACCTACCCGCAAAGACATCAAAGTATACCGCATTGATGCTATGGATGCAGCCAATGAAATGAAGAATGCCAAAGCATTCAACATGATCGTACTGGGTGGCTTACTGAAACTACGTCCTATTGTAACGCTGGAAAATGTTATCAAAGGATTAAAGAAAACTCTCCCCGAACGCCATCATCACCTGATACCGATGAATGAAGAAGCCATCAAGAAAGGGATGGAACTGATCAGAGAGGCTTAATTTAATTGAAAGTTGAAAATTGAAAATTGAAAGTTACTATGCAGCATGGCAGCGCAGCTAACTTTCAATTTTCAATTTTCAACTTTCAATTAATTAAGGTTTCAACTCTGTAAGCTTCAACTTTTTTGTCGTATATTTGCGCCCAATTATGAAACGAATCCTACTTACATATATACTACTCTTTATCGTAGGTCAGTTGGCTATCCAAGCGCAAGTCAACCCAAACAATCCGTACGGAGACCGACAGGATGAATTTGGCAATATCGTAGACCAATATGGCAACCAGATAGACCCTGCCATGCGTCCCCAAAGTCTGGATAGCGCAAATGTAGAAATCCAGGGACTTCCACCCAAACTTTACATGTGGCGTGTCAGCGAAAATCTGGGAAACGTAACCCGTATTCCTGCCGATACAGCCCGACTTAACTACCAGAATGCTAATCTGACAGAAGGTATGACCGGACACTATAATTACTTAGGCAACATGGGTGCTCCACGTATGTCTCGTATCTTCTTTGACCGGCAGGCAGTAGAACCAACTATCTTCATGCAGCCATATTCTTTCTTCTTCGTGCGGCCTGATGAGTTTAATTTTACCAATAGCAATGTTCCATATACGAATCTGACCTATAACAAAGCAGGTAACAAAATAAACGGAGAAGAGCGTTTCAAATCTTATTTTTCGGTGAATGTCAACAAGCGGCTTGCTTTCGGCTTCAACATCGACTATCTGTATGGACGCGGATATTACAACCATTCAAGTACTTCATACTTCAACGCAGCTCCCTTTATCAGTTATATGGGAGAGAAATATGAAGGGACTTTGCTGTATAGCTACAACTACCTGAAGAACAACGAGAACGGAGGTATAACAAACGACGATTATATCAAAGATCCCGAGGGTGCAGCAGAAGGTGGAAGAGTGTATGAATCTACCAACATGCCGACGGTGATGAATACAGCCACTTCCCGTAATACTGACAGCTATGTATTCCTGACGCAACGCTACAAACTGGGATTCCATCGCGACCTCCCTCAACAGGAAAATGATACGTTGCCTCCCCAACAAGAGTTTGTGCCCGTCACCAGTTTTATCTACACGATGCAGGTGGAATGGACGAAGCGCAAATTTACGTCCAACGACCAACTGAAAGATTATTACCAAAATACGTACATCAAACCGGGACAACCTTATGTGGTGGATGATTCCACCTCCTATATCGGCATAAAGAATACATTTGGAATCTCCCTGCTCGAAGGTTTTAACAAATATGCCAAAGCCGGGGTCACTGCCTTCATATCGCATAAACTCAGTAAATATGAACTGATGAATGCAGACTCTGTCAGTAAAGATCACTATACAGAAAATGAGTTTTTTGTAGGTGGCGAGCTGGCTAAGCGACAAGGGAAAGTACTCCACTACCACGCCATAGGTGAAGTAGGCTTATTGGGAAAAGCCATCGGACAATTCAACGTAAAAGGAGATATCGATCTGAACTTCCGTCTGGGCAAGGATACAGTGAGCCTGATAGCACGCGCGTCTGTCAGCAACACACTGCCCTCGTTCTACATGCGCCATTATCACTCCAAACACTTCTATTGGGACAATGATAACATGGACAAGGAATTTCGTACCCACATAGAAGGAGAACTAAACATCGACCGTTGGAAAACGCACCTGAAAGCAGGCGTAGAGAATATCAAGAATTATACTTACTTCAACCAGCAGGCAGTGCCCGAACAATTTGGAGGCAACATACAGGTAGTTTCGGCTACTCTGGCACAAGATTTTCGCCTCGGCATTCTCCATCTGGACAATGAAGTGACCTGGCAGAAATCAAGTAACAGTACAGTGCTTCCGCTCCCTACTCTCTCGTTGTACCACAATCTTTACCTCGACTTTAAACTCGCAAAGAAAGTATTGAGTGTGCAACTGGGTGCCGATGTACGCTACTTCACTAAATATTATGCTCCGGCCTATATGCCTGCTACCGGACAATTTTACCTTCAATCGTCCAAAGATCAGGTAGAGATAGGTGCTTATCCTATTGTCAATGTATATGCCAATCTGCACCTGAAACGGACACGTTTCTTCGTCATGATGTATCACGTGAACGACGGACTTATAAATCGGCCGAACTCGTTTTATGCTCCCCACTATCCGATCAATCCACGATTGCTAAAGTTTGGAGTTTCCTGGAACTTCTACGATTAATGACCTCATGAACCTATGAAACCAATAAAACGGAAATATCTGAAATACCTGCTACTGGGAGTCATATGCTTTCTGGTACTTTGGCTCTGGCCACAGAAGAAGGAGAAAGAGAACGGACATCCGCGAGACTATGCCGAGATCATTGCAAGCGGCATTCTCCACGCAGCAACAGAATACAATTCTATCAGCTTCTATGTGGACGGCGATACGGTGACGGGCTTTCACTACGAACTGATAGAAGCCTTCGCTCGGGATAAGGGAATCCAGACACAGGTATCTCCAGTGATGAGTTTCGGGCAACGGTTGCAAGGATTAGAAACAGGAAAGTATGACGTTATCGCCTACGGCATCCTGGTGACCAGCGAACTCAAGGACTCTTTACTCCTCACTTCCCCCATCATTCTAAGCAAACAGGTGTTAGTTCAACGTAAACCTGTATCCGAGTACGATTCACTCTTTATCAAAAATCAGCTCGATCTGGCAGGGCGGACACTCCATGTAGTAAAAGGTTCGCCATCCATCCTCCGCATTCGTAATCTGGGAAATGAGATAGGAGATACGATTTACACCAACGAAGTAGAAAAATACGGTTCGGAACAGCTGATAGCAATGGTAGCTCACGGAGATATCGATTATGTCGTGTGTGACGAAAGCATCGCCCGGGCAGCGGCAGATTCGCTGCCACAACTTGACATCAGTACGGATATCAGCTTTACACAATTTTATTCATGGGGTGTCAGCAAGCAATCACCTGTATTACTGGACAGCCTTAACTCCTGGCTTACAAAATTCCGTGAAGGAAAAGAATACAAAAAAATCTACCGAAAATACTATGGCAAAGAGTAGGAAGTGATTTGCAAGAGAATAAAAGGTGAAAAGCCAGGCTTTGACATTTCAATGTCGTATATTGGTCAATGAATTCATAAAGGAGACTCAGTTAAACTACACATAAAGGAGGGGCACTACGCGCTCTCCTTTTTTTATGCACATACGTCATAGAAAACCTGCGAGCTGGATACTTCATGCTATTTCCCCGGCACTCGCCAAAAGTTTCCCAATATGTTACGGTTTGTTTCCCGGTATGTTATGGTTCATATCCCAGTATGTTACGATAGAAATACCACTGTGCTATGATGCAAACAGCGTTTTCTCTCAAAAGGAATGCTTTTAAGTTAAGAATCAATAAATATGCTCTTGACAGAAAAATATCCTTATCTTTGTGATCGTAAAAAAACAGATAGGTATGAGTGAAAAGATTATTAAATGGGGCTTCATCGGTTGCGGTGAAGTGACAAAGAAGAAAAGCGGCCCTGCGTTCCAAAAGGTGGAAGGCTCTGAGGTGGTGGCCGTAATGAGTCGTGACGGCTCCAAAGCAAAAGCTTATGCAGAGGAAAGAGGTATCAGGAAATGGTATGACGATGCTCAGGAGCTTATTGATGATCCGGAGGTAAACGCCATCTACATTGCCACTCCCCCTTCCTCTCACGCCACATACGCCATCATGTCAATGAAAGCCGGCAAGCCCGCCTATATAGAGAAACCAATGGCCGTCACTTACGAAGAGTGTACCCGCATCAACCGTATCTCACGCGAAACGGGCGTTCCTTGTTTCGTGGCTTACTACCGTCGCTACCTGCCCTACTTCATCAAGGTAAAACAACTTGTGGAAGAAGGTGTTATCGGCAATGTAATCAATATACAAATCCGCTTCGCCCAGCCTCCCCGCGATCTGGACTATAACCGCAACAACCTACCCTGGCGGGTACAGGCAGACATCGCTGGAGGTGGTTATTTCTATGATCTCGCCCCTCACCAGATAGACTTATTGCAGGAGATGTTTGGTTGCATTCTCGAAGCCAGTGGTTATAAAAGTAACCGTGGCGGATTGTATCCGGCAGAAGACACATTGAGTGCCTGCTTCCAGTTTGACAACGGACTGGTAGGGAGTGGTTCCTGGTGCTTCGTTGCACATGAGTCTGCCAAGGAAGACCGTATCGAAATTATCGGTGACAAAGGTATGATCTGTTTCTCCGTCTTTTCATTTGATCCCATTGCACTACATACGGAACGAGGACGGGAAGAGATACATATCGAAAACCCCGAACATGTACAACAACCGCTTATTCAGGCAGTGGTAGACCATCTGTTAGGAAAATCAATCTGTACATGCGACGGCGAAAGTGCCACACTTACCAATTGGGTAATGGATAAGATACTGGGGAAGATATAAAAGTCATTGCTAATGAATAATCCTGGAAACACACGTATAAGAATAACTATAAAAATTTGACAACAATGAAATTTAGTAATGTAAGATTATTAGTTAAGGATTTTGCTAAATGTTTTAAGTTCTACTCTGAACAACTTGGATTGGAACCGGCTTGGGGCGATGAGAACAGTGGATATGCCAGTTTTAAGGTAGCAGACGGAATAGAAGGATTTGCCCTTTTTGTATCCGATTGGATGGCACCGTCTGTAGGTAATGCGAATAAAGAGCTGCCTGTTGGATTCCGAGAGAAATCACTCGTATCATTCAGTGTAGACAATGTTGACGATACTTATACAGCGTTGAAAGAAAAGGGTGTGGTATTTGTTAATGAACCTACCAATATGGCTGATTGGGGGATGCGCACAGTACATTTGCGCGATCCTGAAGATAATTTAATAGAACTTTTTTCACCATTAGCTCCGGAACAATGTAGTGAAGAGCTAATAGAAGAATGCAAAAAATACGAGTAAAGAGTTTTTCTCTTACAATAAAGCGGGGAATCTCATAACTATCTGAGATCCCCCGCTTTATTGGTATAACATGGTTTTCAAGTATATCAGAATAGGATCTGCCAACAATAAAAGTTAAGTATTTGCCAAACGGTTACCCAATCGTTACCTCTACCATTGTTTATCCTTGCTTAAAGACTCCTATTCAACAGCTTATCAGCAAATGATAGTTTGATAATAGTAAGTGGTACTTCAAATTTAGTTCATACTATGACAACATTTTATTAAAACACAAATGATCGCAGATTTTCGCAGATTAAATGGCTACGCTATACTTAAGCGATGATATGCTTTGCGTGAATCTGTGAGTTTCTGCGTTTCAGTAAGAGTATCCTATAATTTTAAACGATTACTTAATAAAAAAGACTGTAACAGAGACAGAAAGCAACCTATCTTTCCAGTTTACTTAAAAAAGTTCTATCTTTGATGTCACGTTTCTCCTCTCCCTCCGTCTTATTGATGTAAATGGAACTCAAACAATTTAAAATAGACGTGCTACCCCTCCGCGAAAAGTTATTAAACTATGCGCGGAAATTGACAGAAGATCCCTCCGATGCCGAAGACGCAGTGCAGGAAGTCATGCTGAAGCTATGGAATATGCGCCAGAGACTGGATGAATACCGCAGTATCGAAGCCTTGGCCATGACCATGACGCACCACCTCTGCATGGATATCTGGCGGGCCCGACGCCCGGACGCCCTTTCACTGGATCAGGTGCAAGCCCCCAGCCAATCGGCCACTCCGGAGCGACTACTCGAAGAGAAAGATGAATTCCGCCTGATGCGCGAAATCATCGACTCACTACCCAGTCTGCAACGTACCATCATACAAATGAAGGACGTGCAGGAATACGAAACAGGCGAGATTGCGGAAATCACCGGATGTAATCCTGAAGCTATCCGCAGCAACTTGTCCAGAGCACGAAAGAAAGTTAGAGACATTTACCTGCAAACCATACAAGAAAGGAAAAGGAGAAACGAAGCATGAATATAGAAGAATTATTAAATAAATACTTTGAAGGTGAAACCTCTTGCGAAGAAGAACGCGAACTCAGACACTTCTTCACCCAGGGAATCGTACCGGAACACCTGAAAGAATACAGCCCCCTGTTTGCTTTCCTTGAAAAAGAAAACAGGCAAGCTAAAACCACCGATACAAAGCCCGCTACAAAACAAAGAAAACTCCGTCGCCACGCCATCTACACCCTGAGCGGAATTGCCGCCGGACTGCTTCTGCTACTGGGCATTGCCGGTATTCACCGTCACCTCAACGCCATGCCCGACAGCTACGTCATCATCGACGGTAAGTGCTACACGGACGAAAATCTGGTGCGCGAACAAGCTATGGCAGCCTTCCGCAATGTAAGCCTCGACGAAGATGAACTTCTCGACAGCCTCTTTGGTGAATAGAAACAGTAGTAAACTATCAAAAAAAATAAAAAGAACCTATATGAATACAGTCATTCGCACAACACTTATCATCCTGCTATTAGCTGCCTTCCCAGCTAGTATAAAGGCGCAGGAAGATCTGCACAGTGCTTCCGTATTTCAGAAATACGGCAAGCAAAAAGGTGTGACGATGGTAGAATTGTCCCGAGACATGCTGGACTCCTACCGTATCGACCTATACAGAAGTCTGGTTTTCAAAGATGTGACAGAAGCATTGCCTTATATACTGGATTGTTTGGAGAAAGACCAGAAAGAAGGAACCATGAAAAAAATACAAGAGATCATCGAAGACGGTAAACTGCTGACTGCCTATTACCAACTCACTCAGGTGAAAAAAGGCAAAGAGAAACTGAACCGTTTCCTCCTGTTCAAGATCGGGAAGAAAAACAGCGCTACCTTAATCTATATCGAAGGCAATCTGAATTCGGACGAGCTTGTAGCACTCTTATTCCAAAGAAGAAACTAAAACAATAAAAACGATAAAGACATGAAAAAGATCATTTTAGCATGTATGATGCTCTTCCCGTTCATGGGTATTGCAGCACAAGAAAGCGAAACCAGAAAACAAACGACCGTAAACACTTCCGGCGACTCTATCGTTATCCTGAAGGGAGAAGGTAACGTGAAAATCAAAATCTATGAAGAGAATATCTGTAACGACACCAGGCAGGAAGAGAAGCTTTTTGAAGGCGTCTACCTCACCCGTATCGACTCTGACCGCCCAAGCATATTGGATGCGCTCCCCTTTGCACCGAAAAAGCGCAATCGCTTCGACCCACATTCCAGTGGTTTTTATATGGGATTCAGCCGCCTCACGAATGATTTCTATAGTTTCGGCCCCACCGGAAAAGCATCACTGGATGCCGGTAAATCCTGGGAAATCGGTGCCAATCTTTTCTCCAGCCATATTGCTCTGACCCGTGATCGTCACTGGGGAATGACCTTCGGGCTGGGTTGGGGATATACTTCTTTCCGTCTGGACGGCAATCAGGCTTTCCTGAAAGCAGAAGGCAGCACGGGTGTCTTTGACGGAGATGAGGAAACGATGTATAACAAAAGCCGTCTGCGCTACTTCCATTTTCGTATTCCTATCTCTATCGAATGGCAGACAAGAATCAACGGACGTCGCCCCGTATTCTTCGCTGCCGGACCGGAAGTGGAAATACGCCACGGTGTGAAATCAATGGCAAAAGTAAACGGACACAAAGAGACACTGGGTAAAGGTATGTATGTACACCCGGTAGGCATCAACCTGCTGGCACAAGCTGGATATGGCAGCCTGGGTTTCTATCTGCGCTATTCTACCTACGGGCTCTTTGAAAAAGGAAAGGGACCGGATGTATCGCCAATGGCTTTCGGTATTTGTTGGTATTGGTAGGGAGAGAGTGATTAGTGATTAGTGGTAAGTGATTAGCGATAAGTGATTAGCGATAAGTGATTAGCGATAAGTGATTAGTGGGCTGCGCAATCGTTGCCATAGCGCAGCCCACTAATCACTAATCACTTATCACTAATCACTACTTTATAATCTCCTTACACCACTCCCTCACCCGCTTGTCCGTCAGTTCCGCCTGATTATCAAGATCAATAACCAAGCCACACCATTGATTGCCACGCAGTGCACGAGACTTATTAAATTTATATCCCTCTGTAGAAGTAAAACCAACCAGGGTGGCTCCGTCTTCTTCAAAAACATCTGCCAGTATGCCCATACCATCTACAAAGTTATCAGGATACTTTGCCTGGTCACCCAGGCCAAAGATGGCTACTTTCTTTCCCTTCAGTTGAAGTGTCCTCAGCTCCGGCAGAAGTTCATCCCAATAGGTAGGCAGTTCCCCGTCAAACCAGGTAGAAGCTCCCACAATCAAATGGTCGTATGCTTCAAAATCATTCTGCCAGGCGTTCTCTACAGAGACTATCTCAACTGCATCACCCAACTCTTTTTGTATCTTTTTTGCTACCAAGGCCGTCTTATCCGAATTGGCAGCGTAAATCAATGCTATCTTTTTCATATAAGTAGTACTTTAAATTTAGTTCATACTATGTGACAGCGTTTTATTGAAACGCAAATGATCGCAGATTTTCGCTGATTAAATGGCTGCGCTATACTTGAGCGATGATATGCTTTGCGTGAATCTGCGAGTTTCTGCGTTTCAATAACAGTATCATATAATGATGAACGATTATTTATCAATCTATCTTTCTTAATATTCCAATAACTCTTTTGCTGCTGCATATATCTTTTCTTCATCGGGCAAAATAGCACGTTCCAGTGCCGGATGAAACCCAACCGGTGTAAATGTGGAACCTACACGACGGATAGGGGCATCAAGATGCCTGAACATCTCCGTCCCAAGAGTAGCAGCTACCTCGGCACCAAAGCCTGAAAAGACTTTATCTTCGTGTACCACCAATGCCTTGCTGGTTTTCTTTACCGATTCAAAGATAGTCTCTTTGTCCAACGGGATCAGTGAACGAAGGTCGATCACTTCCACTTCCCATCCGCTTTCTTTCGATAGGCGTTCGGCTACGTTAAGGCAAAAATGGGTAGTATTGCCATAAGTGATAATACTCAGATCAGAACCTTCACGACGGATACGGGCCTTACCAAAAGGTACCTCAAAATCTTCGGGCACAATGGCTGAGGCTTCTACTGAATTGTACAGAGCTTTCGGTTCAATAAATAAAGTGAATCCCCTCGAACGCATACTTGTACGAAGCAGTCCGGCCGCATCATCGGCAAAAGAAGGACATACGATCCGTGCTCCGGGAAGGGTGGTAAGAGCTCCTTCTATGTTTTGGGAGTGATACAGTCCGCCACCGATATAACCACCCGAAGCTAATCTCAGGGTGATATTGGGAACAAATTTTCCGTTGCTTCGCCAGTACTCGTGTGTACACTCTACGTACTGCTCTACAGCCGGCCAGAAATAATCGGCAAACTCAGCACCCTCTATCACAACATGTATCTTCGGGTCGAAGCGACACATACCATTGGCTGTACCTACGATATAATCTTCGGCAATCGGTGCACTGAATACACGGGCATCGCCAAACTCCTGTTGCATGCCTTTGGTGACATTAAATACGCCTCCTTTTTCTTTGTTTGCCACATCCTGTCCCCAGATAAAGGTATCGGGATTGCGCCTGAACTCAGACTTCAGTGTTTCATTAATAGCAGTCACCATAAAAGCCTTCTCTCCTTCTACCTCCTTGTGAGTTCCATCCGGATACTTCTTCGGTTCATAAGGTTCCGGCAGTACAAAGTCAAAAATCGACTTCGGATCGGGATCGGGAGCAGCAAGTGCTTTGCGATTGGCAGCACTAAGCTCTTTTTTCGCTTCGGCTTCTATCTTTTGCAAATCCTCTTCCGAGAGTCGTTTGTAACGGAGCAACATCCGGCGGAATTTCATCAGCGGATCGGCATCTTTCACATAGGTAAGTTCGTTCTCATCGCGGTAAAGGGTATGCTTGTCCGAATTGGAATGCGAACCGATACGGACACAATTGGCATGTACAATCACCGGGGTGCGATTGGCAATGGCAAACTCACGGGCTTCGGTCATCGCATTCATAGAGTCGAACACGTCTTTGCCGTTACAATGAATGATTTTCAGATTCTTAAAGCCGGAGAAGTTATCGGCAACTTTACGGTTGGCAGTCTGCTCATCTTTCGGGACAGAGATACCATAACCATTGTCCTGCCATACAAAGATAACAGGCAGGCGCTCAAGACTGGCCCCATTGACAGCTTCGTAAACAAAGCCCTCGGAGGAGGCTGATTCGCCATGCGAAGTGATCGCAACACCCCGGTGGCCGTAGTAAACCATAGCCCGGGCTACGCCTGCGGCATGCAAGTCGTGTGTACCGGTGGCAGAAGAGACATTTTCAATGTGCCACTCCGGTTTGGCGAAGTGATTGGACATGTGACGACCGCCACTACCGGGGTCGGTAGCTTTGGAAATGCCGTTTAGAATCAATTCCTCTACGCTCATTCCGGCAGAAAGAGCGGTAAGCATATCGCGGTAGTATGGGAAAAGAAAATCTTCTCCTTTGGTGAAAACCTGCCCGATGGCTAACTGAATGCCATCATGCCCGGCATAAGGGGCGTGGAAAGACCACCCTAAAGATTGCAACAAATAAGACGGTGTTTTCTCGTCGAGTGCACGTCCTAAAGTCATCAGATAGTACCATTTACGAAGCGTGGCTTCGTCAGTAGTCTTAATATCATATTTCTTCATAAATCTTTTTTTGTGCTTCCCGCACGGGGAGGTGCGGCAGGCGATGATTGTATATTAATGGGGGTATCAATGTGTATTTTTATTTGACATTTAGGGGATACTTCGAGGGAGGCTTCGGGAGGGGGTGTTGTGACATCGTGATGTCATGCCCGGTGACATCGTGATGTCATGCCCGGTGACATCAGTGTGTCATGCTCGGTGACATCAGTGTGTCATGACTGGTGACACAGGTGTGTCATGACTGGTAACACAGGTGTGTCATGACCGGTGACACAGGTGTGTCATAACAGCATCCCCAAAAAGCTGCTCAGAAGTACCACAGGGGCATTATTCTGAGGTGAAACGCTCTAAATAATCTGCTATAAAATGGAGGAAGTTACCCCCTAATGAGCCATCAACTACCCGGTGGTCATAAGAGAGAGACAGGTACATTTTGTGCCGGATAGCGATCACATCTCCTTCGGGAGTTTCTTTTACAACCGGCTTCTTCTCAATACTCCCCACACCCAGGATAGCGACCTCCGGCTGATTGATTACCGGAGTACCAAAAAGCATCTTAAATGTACCGTAGTTGGTGATTGTAAATGTTCCGCCACTAATCTCGTCAGGAGTCAGCTTATTATTGCGGGCTTTAAGTGCCAGTGAGTTTATGCTCAGTGCCAGTCCGTTCAGGTTCAGGCGGTCGGCATCATGGATGACAGGTACAATCAGATTACCGTCATTCAGCGATACGGCAACCCCGATATTGATGTGCTTCTTAAACAGTATATTGTAACCGTCAACAGATACATTCACCTGCGGATAAGCAGCCAATGCTTTAGCCACCGCCTCTGTTATGACAGGCATATAAGTCAGCTTCACACCCTCCCGACGGAAGAATGCATCTTTATTCTTCTCACGCCAGTGAACCAGCCGGGTCACATCAACTTCGACTACATTGGTTACGTGTGGAGAAACTTTCTTCGACATTACCATATGATCGGCGATAATCTTACGGACAAAATCCATAGGCTTCACTTCCACATCCGAAGTGGACCCGGCTACCGGAGCAGGCGAGACAACCGGTGCAACCGGAGCAGTGGTAGCAGCAGATACAGGCGAAGTAGCCGGAGCTGTATTCACCGGAGCCTCTTTGGATATAGCGGCTGCTTGCTGAACAGTAACTTTAGGCGCAACAGGACTACCACTCTTCTTCCGGGCAATGTAATCTTTGATATCTTTCTTACTCAACCGCCCCTCATAACCTGTACCGGGAATGGTATCCAGTTCTTCCCTCTGAATTTTTGCTTCCCGTGCCAGCTGTAACACAACGGGCGAGTACCAACGCTCTTCTTCGGCTTTCACAGCTTTCTCCTGCGGAGAGTCAGAAGTGGGTATTCCGCTTGCAGGTTGCTCTGTTTCGGTTTCTTCCTGTTCGCCTTCTCCACCCATATCTACAAGGGCAACCACAGTTCCTACCGGCACTGTATCGCCTTCTTTAAACAATATCTCTACCACCTTGCCGGCTACGGGAGACGGAACTTCGGCACTCACTTTGGCAGTGTTAACCTCAAACAATACATCGTCTTCCTGAACGACGTCGCCTACTTGTACCGACCAGGATATAATGGTACCTTCAGTGACACTCTCACCCAATTTGGGCATCTTTATTTCAAACTTTGCCATATAACTTACTCTTTTATTATTATTGACTTATATAGATTAAACAACCTTCCGGATTAGAAAGTTCCGAGTTAATAGTTTATAGTTGTTATCACCCCGCACAATAACTGTCCACTGTCAATTGTCCACTGTCAATTGTCCATTGTCCCCTGTCAATTCCCCAAAATCCACGCTTCCGTAGCATACTTCTCACGCTTCAGCCGTTCAATAGCTTCTATATCATTACGGGTGAAACGATAGATAGGATTCTCTCCATTCTCACTCAGAAAGTAATGAAACAGGAGCCGTAGAAAGCGTCGCATATCCGGAGGTTGTTGCAAATGCCTGCACACATTGGTCACTTCACTTTTTACTGACGGCACAGCGCGCACTATGTGCGAACCGGGAGCCAGTACTTCCGGCTCCGACCTGCCATTGAGCGAGGCATTCAATGCCTCGATGTTTGTAGAAAAGAGGAGTGTGCAGTGATACATCACTCTGTTTTTGTGGATACACTGCGCACTACCGGATATCTTCTGCCCGTCGATATACACTCCTAAGCGACTGTCCGCACTGGCAGTGATCCCTACTGTTGCCAGAAAATCAATGGTCTGTTGCAGATAATAGTTGAAGTCGGGCTGAGTAGCAGTCTCTATGAAAGTGAGGTTGACATTTCCCGCATCGTGATAAACTGCACCTCCACCGGAGAAACGGCGGGCAATCCTCACACCGTACTGCTGCGTGTAGTCCGTATCCACTTCTGCCTCCACACGCTGGTGTTTGCCGATAACCACCGTAGGAGTTGCCTGCCAGAGCATGAAATAGTTCTCACGCTTCTGCTTCAACAGATATTCTTCTGCTGCCAGATTGAAATAGATATCCGTACAGCGGTTGTCTATGCAGAACATCAGGCAAAAAGGGTTTCATGGAAAATCTCTCCCACCGTGGGGTGAGGAAATACACTCTTCTTAAACTCTTCTACCGTATATCCGTGCTCGATGGCAATACCTGCCACCACAATTAGTTCCGAAGCCGGATTCCCCAACAAGTGACAGCCGATGATATGCTCATCCTCATCAAGAATCAGTTTGCAAAGCCCATTTCCCAATTCATTCTCGGCAATAAAACGCCCGGAGTAGACCATTGGTAACTTCTGCACCCGGTAACTCACCCCTCCGGCAATCAGCTCTTCTTCCGTCTTCCCCACCCCGGCAAGTTCGGGATTGGTATAAACTACTCCGGGAATGTAGTCGTAGTTCATCTTATCTTCTACGCCCAAAATGTGGTTAATAGCCACCTCACTCTCACGGATGGCAGTATGTGCCAGCATCGAATGGCCTGTAATATCACCACAAGCATATACATGCGGGTGAGAGGTTTGCATGTGCTCATTTACTTTCACCCCACTACGGTGTAGCTCGATGTTCAGTTTATCAAGCCCCACCTGGCCTATATTTGCTTTACGTCCCACGCTTACTAATATCTTATCTGCTTCAAGCACGGTTGTTTTCCCATCTCTCTCTACTGTAACTCCTGCCTTACCCACTTCAATCACTTTTGTATTCAGATAGAAATTAACACCCCGTTTCGTATAGTCTGCCCGGAGCATGGCGCTGGTTTCTTTATCCATCGCACCCAGAATTTCGGGCATCATCTCGACCACTGCTACCCGCACTCCCATACTGTTGAAGAAAGAGGCGAACTCCATACCGATTACGCCACCACCAATGATGACGAGTGACCGGGGGAGCTGCGTCGACTCCAGGGCTTCTTTTGAAGTCCAGTAATCTACATCCGTAAGCCCCTTTATCGGAGGAATCACCGTATCAGAACCCGTACAAACCATCAGATAGGTTACCTCATACGATTCGTCCTCACTGCTAATGTGTATTCGCCCATCCTTCTCCCCCACTATGAGGGCTTCATGCTCCACAATCGTTACACCGTAGGAAGTTACCGTCATTGTCACTCCTCCCGTCAGCTTCTTCACTGTCTTGTCTTTGCGGCTGATAATCTTTTCCATATCAAACGCGGGAAGCCCGGAGACGGAAACACCATACTTGGATGCTCCTTTTATATTATCCAGCACTTTGGCGGAGTACAATAATGTTTTGGTTGGGATACATCCTTCGTTAAGGCATACCCCTCCCATTGCTTTTTTCTCAAACAGTACGGTTCTCAGACCGTTGGCCCCTGCACGCTCGGCAGCGGTATATCCGGCGGGACCTCCGCCAATGATTGCTATATCAAATTTCATACGCTGATTGTTCTTAAATAAAATATGATATAACAACAAATAAAAGAAGAACTTGGTTGCCGGGAATTGTCTGAATGATTACCTTTGCCTTAAAACTAAATCTTAAAAGAAATGACTAAGGAAGAATTAATGCGGAAAGCCATTGAGCTTTCAAAAGAAAATGTCGCTAATGGTGGTGGCCCGTTTGGTGCTGTTATTGCCAAAGACGGAGAGATTATTGCTACCGGAGTAAACCGCGTAACTGCCTCTTGCGACCCTACAGCCCATGCGGAAGTCAGCGCTATCCGTGCTGCTGCTGCCCAACTTGGTACATTCAACCTAAGCGGTTACGAAATATATACTTCGTGTGAACCCTGCCCGATGTGTCTGGGAGCGATCTATTGGGCACGACTGGATAAAATGTATTATGGCAATAACAAAACGGATGCGAAGAATATAGGGTTCGACGACTCATTTATTTATGACGAACTGGAATTGAAGCCCGCAGACCGGAAATTGCCTTCGGAGGTACTGCTCCACAATGAAGCTATCAAAGCTTTTGAAGAGTGGGCGGAGAAGGAAGATAAAGTGGAGTATTGATTAATCCTATTAACATTCCTGAGAATCATACGTACTATGCCTGACAAAGAATGCATAGTTTACATCTGAACTATGCATTTTAAGGGAGCGTTAAAATGCATTTTAAGGTATTGTTAAATACGTACTTTAGGACTCGTAATATTATCTTTCCTAAATGGTAACATAAAGCGTTGCAACATAGAAGTATACGCTATATAAAACAAGAATCCCCGGAGTACTGCATTTCTCCGGGGATCTTTTTCACACACAAAAGTTATAATTGCAATTGAAACTCTTCTCTTTTTAGAAACGCATGCCGATGGTAAAGAGTACCTGGCTGCGAGTATTGGTAACGTCCGTCTTGTTAAGATATATATCTTCAAAGGCATAGAACTTCTCTTTATAAGTACTGTATTTATATGCGAGATCTGCATAAAGCAGGCTGCCACGATAACCGATACCGATGGTATAATTGCTAAGCGCCTGGGCATTGGCAAAATCGGTATCTGTACTTATTGAGTTTATAGGCAAGTTCTTGAAAGCATCCTCCTTAAAGGCAGAAGTGCTGTAATTGTATCCCAAACGGAAAGCAAATTGCGGAATCACCTTATACTCTGCCCCTACGCGAACCGTACTAACTCCTTTCAGCATACTGGTCTGGTCATTTTCCCAAGTCATTGCATCACCTTCGGGGTAGTTGAAGCGCATCGTTGAATAATTTTCATATTCATACTCCGCACCGATAGCCAGGCTACTGCCCACTGTATATCCGAGACTGAAATTATAAGTCCACGGTGTACGGAAACTATACTCACGGTTCATATCACCCACCAAGTCATAGGTATCAATGGTGGTCCGAGTCAGTTTATCACCCAAAAAGACATCGGAAACCATACGGGAACTTGTGGTCAGCGTAAGTTTATAGAATGTAGGAGAGTGCACAGACACACCGAAACGCAGAGGAGAGGATTCGATGGGACGTACAATGGCTCCCAGCTTAAAGTCAAATCCACTACCGCCAATCTTGTTCCAGCTTTCCAGCAAATATCCTGTCTCGCCATAGTTCTCGTCATAAGAGGAGTACTTCTTATAGTCTACGTCATAAGCTCCTATTGTCATTCCGAAATAGAAACGGTCATTGACGTTGAACGATACGTTGAAATCATATTGATCAATTCCGCCTCTTTCCTCGGAGTGAAACTTAGCATAAGGGATATCGGTAGTCATCGGCCTGTAAAGGTTTCCACCCCATTGGTCTTTGCCGTCTTCATTGAGCAGATGGCCTTGCCATCCCAATACGGAAAGCCAACCCAAATCCTTGTCACGAAAAGCTTCACGGCCTTCAAGATATTTACTGTCTTTCACTCCATTCGCCTGATTAGCCATCTGATAGGTTTGGGTTACAATTCCATCACCAGGTGCTGTGTTCAGCAATCCCTCCATACCCATATTCTTATAGAACGACTTCGATTTGTGATAGTTGAATCCGAAATTCACATACCGCAGAGGCGTCTGATTACCTATCTTTGAAGAAAACACAAAACCTATATTATCAAATCCTCCACGGTTCTTATCCCATTTTGAATTATAAACATTGTCAAATCCCTTGTATGTACTCTCCATCCCATAGGCTGAGAAACTGAAAGTAGTCATCACATCGTTACTGCGGTAGATTCCGATACCAGCCGGATTTGTTCCGATAGTGGATATATCTCCTCCTAAAGCACTCATTGCGCCACCCATACCGACAAAACGGGCGGTTCCATTTAAGTCCTTACCAGTAAACTTAGCAGCATCGTATATTGTCTGTGCCTTTGCACTGCCTGCAAGCAGGGCGGCAGCCGCTATAATCATTATCTTTTTCATAATCCTTACCTTTTAAGTTAATACTACGGTTATCTCCGGCTACTACTGCTACGGCTGGAACCACCGCCACCACCACTGGAACGGGAGGAACTACCACCACTATATGAACCTGCACTGGAGCGCGAACTACTGCTGCTACTGGGAGAATAACTTCTGCTGGAAGAAGGAGTAGACGACGAACGTGAACTTCCGCTTGAATAGCTGCTACGGCTGGAAGGCTGCGTTGAGCTACCTCTGTTGTAAGTAGAACTCGGACGGCTACTGCTACTACTGCTCGGTCTGGAGGAAGAGCTGCTGGAAGGACGGCTTACCTCAGTCCGCGAGCTACTATTATAAGTACTGCGCGTACTGCTCGGACGTGTGTAGGTAGAACGACGTGAAGAGCTTGCTTCTCCCCTGTCCGTACTTACTCCCGGACGACTGCTGGCGGAGGTACGTGTTCCTACAACCCTGCTTGAAGACGAAGCATTGGTACGACGGGAAGTGCTCGTTCCGCCTGCACTTGGGCGACGGGAGGCATCTCCTGAGGTATATGTACGACGGGAAGTACCCGACGAATACCGGTCGCTGTTTCCGTAAGACCGACGATTGGTATAACTGTTATTGCTCCAGTAGTGACCTCCGCCACCCCAACCCGGATAATACCCGGGATAATGATGGTGATGTCCCCAGTGACCACCCCAATAGCCGCCACCATACCAACCACCGTACCAGCCGCCATAATATCCGCCCCAACCGTAATAAGGACGTGACCATCCCCAACCCCAACCGGGACCGTAGGAATTATAGCGCCAATCCCACCACATCGGATTGCTGAACGTAGGGAACGCATAGGCATACAAGCCGTCAGTATATACGTTCCAGTCCCATGAATTGCTTCCGTAAACAATATCCCAATAGAACGGGCTACTGATACTTACAGCAAAACGCGGATTACGGAAACGGATGATGCGTTCTGCATATTCGTAATCGTCCTGCGAACCGTTGAACTCACCGTTCACCCATTCGCCATCCAGATCCGGGCGTGATTTCTCTTTAATATATAAGGTGTCATCCTCCATCTCGAAGTCGTTTTCACGTGCATCGTAGCGGCGGTTATACTCGTCCACATCTCGGGTATTTCCTTTGCGGTCCTGAACAACAACAGTTGTCCCCGGAGACGTATAAATATTCGTCGTGGCCTGTCTCCTCACCGGTTCCTTCTTCTCTGGTGCCGGCTCTTCCTTCTCTTTGGAAGGAATGAAGTAGAGGTCATCGTCATAGCTCTGTGCCATCAAACCTATAGGGAGACACAAGGCAATCAACAATAAAAAAACAATCTTTTTCATATCTCTGTGGTTTATGGGTTTATTTTTTTTAATCCTTTTATTCACATTACAAAGATAAGCAAGGTATTGTTGCTTTTCGGGAGATTTTCCCCAAACAATAATAGGGAAATCCCTATTTATAAAAGATTAAGAAGCTGATAAAAGCCTTTAATACTTTACCTCAATGGATAAAAAACAGAAGGATGTAGGGAATTGTTTCCGGGAGAAGAAAAGTTAACCATGAAGGTTGCATGTAGCCGGGGCGTAGTCTACATGTAGGCAAGGCATAGTCTCCAAGCAGGCAAGGCGTAGTCTCCAAACACCCTGTTTGTCCTCCTTTTACCATAGTAATCTTTACAAGGCAGGAACAGCCGTTTAAATTAAAAACTCATTTCGCTTTCAATTTCAAAAAATATATATACTTTTGTTCGTCATAAATAAACTTTTAAAAGACAGATTATGAAAAAAGAACTACTATTAATTGGTTTGTCACTGTTTTCCGTGACAACATCGGCACAACAAATCCATTCCATAATAAGTAAAAAATATGGAATAGAGCACAAAACATCTATCAAAACAAAGCAAACCAGACAAGCAGAAACAGAAAAACAAAAAGAGTATCAGAAAATGGTGGAAACACAGGTGAATACCAGCATCGCACGCCATAAACTGGAAAATATGCGCGAAACCATCGAAAGGGCAAGCGTCAACCTCCTGGACGAAGCTGTCATCGAAGGATCGGAGAGACGCACATACACCTATTCGCCCGACGGCAAACGTGACGAAGAAAAGCTATACCATTGGTACAACAATGAATGGCGACTGGATAATGTCTATAAAAGAATATACACGTATGACGACCAACAACGCTGTACTGGACGTACTATATTAGATGATGGCAGAGAAATATCCAAAGTTACCATCAGCTATGAAGGTGGAAACACCATCTACAAATACTACAGAATAGGAGGACCCGAGCAAACATTGGTGGCCGACTATGAAAAAGGTTACGATGCAGAAAAGCGCGAAACCCTCTACAAATTATACGACGAACGAGGTATCCTAAGAGACTGGAGAGAATTCAGATATGATAATGAAGGAGACCAGGTATTCACGTTATTCTGGAACGGATCATGGGGTGAACATGGCAGTGGAACAAAGTATGAAACGATAAAAGAAGGCTTGAAAAATACAAGAACCTCCTATCAATGGGACTCAAATAAAAACGACTGGTGGATGACCGAAACCCTGACCATCCTCCACAATGAAGCAAAATGCAGCTTGTCCGAAGAACGTTACGCATACAATCCCGATGGTAGCATCATCCATGGAGAAAAAGAAACCAATGTATATGATGCATACAACCGCCTCACCTCTACAGTGGTCGAGGAGTATACGAACGGAAAATTTGAATACTCATACAAAGAAGAGTATACATACTGGGGAACCGAAGCCTACGATCCCGACAGCGAAGAGGAAGACTTTGAAGGTCCGTTACTCACCTATTCTTCTTCTGACTGGGAAGACGGTGAATGGGTAGAAACTGAGTATGGAAAGATAGAACGTAATGCACAAGGGGTAGCCACAAAGGGTTACTCAAAAGAAATTGATGAAGAACGTATTGACGGTGAGTATGTCTTTGTAATCAACGAAGAAGAAGGAACGTTTGACGATAAGGGAAACCTTATTGCAAGTACAGGAACATGCAAGCATGAGAACGGCACATTGTTGTACAACATAAAATCTGAATACGAATATAATGCCCAAAACAAAAACATACGTTCTACTTTCTACAGAAAATACCCGACGGATGATGCATGGCAACTGAATGAAGAAGACCGTGAGGAATATGATTCATTCGGCAGAACTATCCTGAGTTCCTACCTCTACCGCGATGATAGCAATAACTGGCAGGGAAATAAGTCAATATACAAATACCAGTTTGGAACCAAAGAGACGGAATATGCCGAAATAACAGATTACTTTGTAAACAGCAACGGTGAATTCAGTACAGTACCAAGCTACTTCCGTTCTCATCTCCTGAAGGATCAAATCAAAGAAACCATAAACCAATCCTACGAGAATGGAGTTGTAGTTTATGGAAACAAAGAGGAAGTGGCTACAATCAGCATCCAGCTCACACTGCCCGACCCCGAACGTTACAACGATCCTATCGAGATAGAAGAGGTGATGGAAAGTCCGAAGATTTCTCTCATATCCTCCTACTACTGGGAAAACGATAGCTGGATACCGCAACAAAAGTACGGATTCGAGCAAGAAGGCAACAACATCACCGTAACATTCCAGGTAGGTGACAGAGAGATGGAAAGAAGCGTATACACCTACGATGACCAGAAGAGAATCGTTGCCTATACACAGTATCAGGATACAGAGAAGAGATCAGAAGTGACATATAGCTACAACAACGACGGATTGCTGAACAAGAAAGACGAAAACGGTATTGTCACCCTCTACATCTATTCTAAACACGAGGTGACAGGTATTGAGAAAACAACCGTGTCCGTTCTGCAAATCAAGGGACGTATCATTACTACCGACAACGCAGAAACATTGTTGCAGGTATATACCATTGACGGAACACTCATCGCCAGCGGAACAGGTACAGTTACCCTGCCGGAAAGCGGAATCTACATCGTAGTTACAGACACTGTTCGCCAAAAAGTTATGATCCAATAATGTATGGACATGAATTTATTTACGATTAGACGATATACGATTGAAGTTACTCTTTTAAAAGCCTGTTTCAGTGCTGTTAGAGACAAAGTAATCCCAATCGTACATCGTAAATCGTCTAATCGTAAATAAATTCATTATTATACGGATATAAGGAAATTTTAGTGCAGTTGCCCGGGCTTTTTCGGATATTATACCAGGCAATTGGTATTTTAATTACCTTTGCAAATAAAAACAGAATACATATGAAGTACTTTGAATTCACTTTTAACACCAACCCTTGTACCGAAACAGTCAACGATGTACTGGCCGCTGTCCTGGGTGAGGCAGGATTTGAAAGTTTTGTAGAGTGCGAAGGAGGATTATCAGCTTATATCCAGCAAAGCCTTTGCGATGAAGAAACAATAAAAAATGCGCTTGCTGATTTTCCTTTGCCCGATACGCAAATCACTTACAGCTATGTAGAGGCAGAGGATAAGAACTGGAACGAGGAATGGGAAAAGAACTTCTTCCAGCCAATAGTAATCGGAGACCGTTGCGTGATTCACAGTACATTCCATACAGATGTGCCCAAAGCGGAATACGATATTGTAATCAACCCACAAATGGCATTCGGCACAGGACATCATGAAACCACCAGCCTTATTATTGGTGAATTACTGGATAGCGAACTGCAAGGTAAATCATTGCTCGATATGGGGTGCGGAACTTCCATACTTGCTATCCTTGCCCGCATGCGTGGCGCTGCTCCCTGCACTGCTATTGACATCGACGAATGGTGCGTACGCAACTCCATTGAAAACATTGAACTAAACCAGGTAACGGACATCACCGTAGAACAGGGCGATGCTGCTGCATTGGCGGGTAAAGGGCCGTTCGATATAGTCATTGCCAATATCAACCGCAATATTCTGCTGAATGATATGAAGCAATATGTCGCCTGCATGCATCCGGGTTCGGAACTATATATGAGTGGCTTTTATGTAGATGACATCCCCGTGATCCGCGAAGAGGCAGAACGAAACGGACTGAGCTTTGTTCATCATAAAGAAAAGAACCGTTGGGCAGCTGTCAGATTAATAATGTGCTAATGTGCTAATATGCCAATGTGCCAATTAGCTGCGCAGTATTTGCACAAAGCTAATTGGCACATTATTTAATTGCATATTAACACATTATAAATTGGCACATTGGCATATTAGACATTGGCACATTATTTTATCGTCATCCTCTTCAGCTCTTCCAGCGAACCGTTAAATACATTCAAGTCCACATCTTCATCAATCCCAGGCACAGTGCCAACATCAGAATGCTGCCAAAAGTGCCATTTACCTTCATACTTCACAGAATCCACATAATAGTGAGCAATCCAGTAAGGATATGTATTGAAAATTGAATCATCCAGATAGCGGGTTTTAAATTTGTAAGAAGTATAAAGGATCGGTTTCACACCATAGTGCGCCTCCACCCTGTCGAGCCAGCGCTTTATATTTTGCTGTAATTCCTTCTTTGTCTTTTTCCCGGTTACCTCCACATCCAGCACCGGAGGAAGATCACCCGGAGCAAGTTTCACGGTACGAATAAAGAAATCGGCCTGCTTTAGCGGATCAGTCTTCGGAGAGAAGAAATGATAAGCTCCGCGAATAAATCCATGCTTTCCCGCTTCCGAGAAATTACGGGCAAAAGTATCATCACCATGATCTCCGCCTTCGGTAGCTTTCATAAAAACAAACTCAATAGGATAATCGGTCAGACGGCTCTGCATCAGTTCAAGCCAATCTATATCACCCTGATAATGGGAGATATCAATGCCATGTACATCATAACAACAAGGCACACAAATACCATACGCTTTCAGACCGTAACAAGGTTTCCAACGATAAGCATAAGGACGTATAAAGAAATAATAAAATGCCCCGGAAAAGATAGCAATAATAAAGATAGCAAGTACATTGCGCAACCAGGAGGGCATTACAGTACGGGCTGCTTTTTTTGTTTTTGAGGGAGTACGACGACGGGTACTACGCGAAGCGACAGCATCCATAGAGGTACGACGCGAAGCAGCAGTAGAGGTTTTGCGAGGTATAGGTTTGCGGGAAGTAGTCATATCAGTAGTTAGAAGTCAGTAGTCAGTAGTTAGGACCTATGCAGAGTATTAGTATTTACTACTAACTTAGAATTTAGTAGCTAAAATCTAATAACTGAAATCTATGTAGCATACCAGTATCGTGTTACTAACTTAGAATTTAGCAGCCAGAATCTATACAGCATGCTAATACTGCTGTATAGATTCCAACTACTAACTATCAGTTTCTAACTTCTTATTTAGCTTGTTCAAGCTGCAAAGTCTTGGTAGGCTGATCACAGACTTCAGTAGGACCAAAGTACTGGATAGGACCCGGATATACATAATCCGTAGTCATAGCCCACTGGTCGCGCATAGCGGCAAATGTTTTGAAAGGAGCACCATCCAGTTTCACAAGAGCTTTCTGGATAACCGGTTTCATTTCGCCATGACGACGTTCCATATTCATCATCATTGTGATAGGTACACCACCTGCAATCCATTCTTCGGCAGGAGCAGTAGTGTTGCGTACAGATGACATATAACCAGTCTTACCATTGGCAATCAGCATAGAAGCTGTATAGCCCAGTGAGTAGCAGTAGTCAGCATCGTAGTTTGACGGAGCAGCGCAACGGCCTTCATAACCGAAGAAGTGGTGCTGTGCAGCAAACTTTCCTACATATTTGCCTTCTGCCTTCCAGGTAGCCAGTTTGGTAGCAACCATTTCCGACAACAATTTCTCTGTCTCAATCAGCGATACCTGTACATTTCCGTGCGGGTCACGATCCAGAGTAAGCTGGCGTGCAACACCTTCGGGAAGACTTGCATAGATAGCAGCATTCACCGGAGAGAGCTTGCTGATAATGTAATCACGTTGGTGAGATTTCTTAATATGAGAGAACTCTTCTGCATTAGAAGCCAAGAAGTCGTTCAGCTCAGCAATCAGGCGTTTCATAGCCGGAATGAACTCAACAAGACCTTCGGGGATAAGTACAGTACCGAAGTTATTGCCCTGTGCAGCACGATCGGCAACCACCTGTGCAATGTAGGTTACTACATCGTCCAGAGACATATCTTTCGTTTCTACTTCTTCAGAAATGATACATACGTTAGGCTGAACCTGCAAAGCACATTCCAGCGCAATGTGAGAAGCCGAACGCCCCATCAGTTTGATAAAGTGCCAATATTTGCGGGCAGAGTTACAGTCGCGTTGGATGTTTCCAATCACTTCTGAGTAAACCTTACAAGCTGTATCAAAACCGAAAGAAGTTTCAATCATTTCGTTCTTCAGGTCACCGTCGATAGTCTTCGGACAACCGATTACCTGTACACCAGTGTTCTTTGCTGCATAATATTCGGCCAGCACACAAGCGTTTGTGTTAGAATCATCACCACCAATAATGACAAGTGCTTTGATGCCCAGTTCTTTCAGAATTTCAAGACCTTTGTCAAACTGCTCTTCCTTTTCCAGTTTCGTACGGCCGGAACCGATAATATCAAAACCTCCTGTGTTACGATACTCATCGATGATATCAGAAGTGAGCTCCATATAATTATGGTCAACCAGACCGCCAGGGCCCAAAATGAAACCATACAATTTGCTATCAGCATTGAGAGCTTTGATACCGTCAAACAGACCGGAAATTACATTGTGTCCGCCCGGAGCCTGTCCACCGGAAAGGATAACACCTACATTCATAGCAGGCAGTTTAACAGCTTCTCCGGCTTCAAACTTAATCAATGGCATACCGTACGTATTGGGGAATAATTTCTTGATAGCTTCCTGATCGGCTACCGATTGAGTAGCAGCGCCTTCTACGGCTTTAACAGCTCCTTTCAGCGCTTTCGGAAGTTTGGGCTGATACGCAGCCCTTGCGATTTGCAATGCACTTTTAGTCATTTTCTTTATTTTTATTTAAAGGTGTTAGTAAGTTCGATACTAAAAAATCAAAAGCGATGCAAATTTCGTGTTTTTTTCTGAAATATGAAAGAGCATACGTAAATAATGTTAGCATACCTTTCGGTTAGAGAGACTTCCGTCTATCAACTACGAAAAATGGAAAAGGCAATAAAATGGCTTTTTTTGAGGTATTAGTATAAGCCATTGAGATAATACTGCAAAGTGAGACAAAAGATTTGAACTACATTTGCACACATCATTTATGCATTTTTAATCAGGAAAAGAAACCATGAAAAACATGTATGATCACTTTAGTAAAGGTATTCTGTTAGGGGTTCTCTGTCTGGCTTCGTGCAGCAACTCCGCCCGTTCAGAACAAGAGCCGCCTATGAACCGCTACAAATCTGTATTTACTTCCATCCCGCAGGAAGTACCTACAATCAAAACACCCGATGCTCCCTTGGCAGGAAACGGAGATATAGGTATCACTATGGGCGGAACACCGGATAGTCTGTGCTTTTATATCGGCAAGAACGATTTCTGGCGTGCATATCCTGTTTATCCGGGTGGCATTGCTCTGCCGGGAGGGCTGAGTATCTCTTCCAAAAGCCTGCAAGGAGCCGGCTACTATGCAGAGCAACTACCGGGAAGCGCCGAAATCAAAGGCCGCTTCACCAAAGAAGATTTACAGGTTGAATTATCGGCATGGGTAGTAGCAACACACAATCACGTCGTCATAGAACTGACAGCCAACGAACCCATTGAAATCAATCTCAACCTATGGGCGGCCCAGGGCAACACCTCCGTCACTGCACAAGGCAAAGAAGATATACACTGGGTGAGCCGTTCATTTGAGAACACTCCGTTGCTACGCTGGCCTACACACGTAATACTGGCTATGAACACTCCCGGAAGTCCCCTCCCCCATTCTGACAGGATATTGTTGCAACCCGGAGAAAAAAGATGGATTACCGTCACAGCATATACCAATCACGACACACCCCAATGGAAAGACCGGGCACTCAGTGAAGCCAGAAAGTTGACTCCCGCTTTATTGAAAGACCTAAAAAAAGAACATCAACAATGGTGGAATAACTTCTGGAATGAATCCTCTGTCGCCATCGGTGACGAAGAATTGGAGCGTTACTATTACATGTCCCAGTATCTGCTGGCTTGCTCTTCACGTGGCGATAAGTTTGCTCCCGGCATTTGGGGCACATTTGTTACACGCGATGAGGCTGCATGGGGAGGTGACTATCACCTGAATTATAATTATCAGGCTCCCTATTGGGCAGCATTTTCTTCCAATCACATCGACCTCACAAAGAATTTTGACCAGCCATTGCTGGATTATATGGACATGGGACGCCAGCACGCCCGCGAGCTATTGAACTGCAAAGGCATTTATTATCCGGTTGGTATCGGTCCGAAAGGACTCTGTACCTCTATGTGGCCTCTTACTCCGGACGAAATGATGCAAAAATATGCTACCCGCGAAAACACGATTGACAACGGGTATAAGTTCCTGGGACAAAAAATAAATGCAGTATTCAGTGTAGGCAATATGCTGATGAGGCACTACAGTACCTACGACGAAGCGTATGCAAAGAAAGTATATCCTTATATTATAGCCTGCGCAGACTTTTGGGAAGATTATCTGGTAATGGAGAACGGACGTTATGTGATAAAAATGGATCACTTCAACGAAGTGATGCCCAACAAACGCAATAAAGGCGTATGGCGAAACAGGCTGGGCGATTTCAACTCAACTCTCTCGCTGGGGTTAGTGAAGATGCTATTCAAAGGAGTAACGGACATGAGCATCTTCCTCCAAACGGATGAAAAACGACGAGAAAAATGGAATGAAATACTGACCAGACTGAGCGACTATCCTGTAGGAAAGAATGCCGAAGGAAGAATGAGCCTGAAAAGCATGGAACGCGGACCACAAAATTCGGTAGTTCGTCCGTCGGGATTAAACCGGGTTTCTATTCATGGGCTTATCCTGCCAGGAGGAGTAGCCGGTCCGGTAACCGACTCTGTATTCAATGCTATCCTGTTGGAAGACGTCAATCATTGGACAGATAGGCAATGGAATCCCGACGACTGGGGAAACACAAGCAACAATGGAATAGAAACCTGTTATCCGGGTGCAGTACGTGTAGGCTATGACGCAGAAAAGCTACTGCAACATCTTAAAAGACGTATCAGCTTCAGTGTTCATCCTAACCTGTGGATAACCCAAGGAGGTGGAGGCATAGAGACACTTGCTGCTGTGCCTTTGACTATCAACGAAATGCTGATGCAGAGCTACGAAGGAGTGATCCGTATTTTCCCTAATTGGATAATGACACAGGACGCTTCTTTCAAAGATCTGCGGGCATACGGTGCTTTTCTCGTGAGTAGTAGCCTGAAAAACGGAACAGTGGAAATGGTGGAGATTAAAAGCGAGAAAGGACGTACCTGTGTGATAGATAATCCCTGGAAAGGGAAAAAAGTCCGGATCGTACGTAATGGGAAAGACGAAGAAGTTATAGGCGGCAGCCGATTCACGATTGATACAAAGGAGGGAGAAACGGTAAAAGTGCTTCCCGCACGGGGAGGTTCGACCAGCGATGGTAGCTAAACAAGTATATTCAAATCTGTATGGGTTTGGATATATTTCACCACAGAGTAACACAGAGTTTAGATCTTTATTGAAACGCAGATGAACGCAGATTTTCGCAAAGGGAAACAAATAGATGATAAAGAAATACAGTCTTTTAATCTATCTGTGTTAATCTGCGTTTCATCAGATAAATAGTACTCTGTATTACTCTGTGGTGAGTTTCATATCTGTACGGGTTTGAATAAAACTGAAACAGCCTCTTAATTTATTTACCTTCTTCCCTTATTTGCCAACCTCCGCCAAGAGCTTTATACACTTGTACTACTGCGATTAACTCATCACGAATAGCATTGCTCAAGCCTATCTGAGCATCAAAATAACCACGTTGCGCATCGAGTACATCCAGATAATTGATAACTCCGTTAATATATTGAAGTTGCGCCAAGTCTACATAGCTCTTGGAAGAACGTTCCAAATGAGCACGAAGATCATATACCTCTTTTATCTTGTTGAAGTTAACAATTGCATTTTGTGTCTCTTTAAATGCCGTCAACACCGTTTTCTCATAGTTGTGTACTTCCGCTTCATAGGCAGCCTTCTTAGCTTTCAACGCTGCGCGATTCTTTCCCCAGCCCAGAATGGGAGTTAGCAAAGCACCTTCCATAATACCATAAGGAGATTTCAGCAGATCAGAAAGGACTGTACTTTCGGCTCCGGCCCTACCTGTAAGAGAGATACGCGGAAACATATTCGTATACGCTACCCCCACTTTGGCGTTGGCAGCAATCAGTTTCTGCTCTGCCTGACGAATATCCGGACGACGTTCGAGCAAGGCAGAGGGTAAGCCAACAGGCAACGCATTCGGAAAATTGAATTCCTGCAACAAGCCACTACGAGCTATTTTATTAGGATACTCTCCGGCAAGAAAGGCAATATCATTCTCTTTGAGACTGATCTTACGTTCGAGATCGGGCACAAGTGTTGCCGTACGGGCAAGCTCCACCTGAGACTGGCGATAGGAAGTCTCGGATGTCAACCCACCTTCAAAACGAATACGTGCCAGACGCATCCCTTCTTCACGGGCTTTCAGAGTCTGCCGGACAATCTCAAGCTCCGTATCAAGAGCTACAAGTTCATAGTAAGCCTGTGCCACTTCGGCTACAATAGTCATACGCAAAGCACGTTGTGCCTCTATGGATTGTAAATAGTCGGCAATACTTGCCGAACGTGCCCAACGCAGGTTTCCCCAAAGGTCAAGCTCCCACGAAAAAAGTACCTGAGCCTCAAAGGTATCACTGCGTTTGAAAGCATCGCCACCATGATTCTCAAACTCACGTTCACCGGTCACCGTTCCTTTTATGTCGGGAAGAAGGGCAGCAGTTGAGATTCTTTTTTGTGCAGCCATCTCTTTTACGCGGGCAGCAGCAATTAAAAGATCTTTATTGTACTCCAGCGATTTTGATATCAACCCGCGAAGTGTAGAATCGGTATAAATCTCCCACCAGTCCATATCACCAAAACTAAGTGTATCCTGATTGCGAGCAAGGCTGTCAGGCAAGTGAAGGTCAGGGCGGGTGTAACTTTTTCCAATCTTACAAGAGGAAAAAGAGACTACAGCCAGTAATAAAATAATATATAAAAAATTTCTCTTCATATCGTAGTTAGAATTTAGTAGTTAGTAGTTAGAATTTAGAATTTGGTAGTTAGAATTTGGTAGTTGGAATCTTTGCAGATACTCCCACGCTGCATAGATTCCAACTGCCAACTACTTACTTCTAACTACCAACTTATACACCATAACAAAGAAGAACGGTACAAGAATAATGCCCAGAACAATAGCAAAAATCATTCCGAAGAATACACCCGTACCAATAGCCTGCCGACTGGCAGAACCCGGTCCGCTTGCCAATACCATCGGGAGCATACCAAGCACAAAAGCCAGAGACGTCATCAAAATAGGACGAAAACGCAGACGGGCAGCATTGATAGCCGCTGTAACAATATCTTCGCCATCGTCTACCTGTACTTTGGCAAACTCCACAATAAGGATAGCATTCTTAGCTGCCAACCCTACCAACATTACCAATCCTATCTGAAAATATACATCATTTTCCAATCCGCAGATCCATACCCCCAGGTAAGCACCTAACGCAGCAATCGGCAAGGATAACAGTACGGCAACCGGCAAGGTCCAGCTTTCATATTGTGCAGCCAGAAACAGGAACACAAAGAGGAATACCAACGCCATCACCAACCCTGTCTGTCCACCGGCCTTCTTCTCCTGATAGGAAAGTCCACTCCATTCCAGCCCGATATTATCAGGCAAATGATCACGGGCTATCTGCTCCATAATCTCCATGGCTTGTCCGGAACTATATCCCTGTGCAGCTTCTCCGCGTATCACTGCCGTAGTAAACATATTGAAACGTTTGATACTACCGGGTCCTGTAGTGTATGAAGCATTCCCCAAAGAGGTAAGCGGTACCATAGCACCATTGGATGCTTTAACAAAGAAGAGGTTGATATTATCTTTATGCTCACGATAAGGAGCCTCTGCCTGAATATACACCTTATATATACGGTTGAACATGTTGAAGTCATTTACATATACAGAACCTGTATAGGCCTTCATGGTAGAAAACACGTCCGCCAGCGGAACACCTAACATCTTCACCTTATCACGGTCTACATCGAAATACAATTGTGGTATCTCTGACTGTAACGAAGAAGACAAGCCGGCAAGTTCTTTACTTTTTGAAGCATAGTACATCAATGTATCCGCCGCCTGAACCAGATTATCAAAAGTTGCCTCTCCACGGGCTTCCAGCTGCATCTCAAAACCTCCCGAACTACCTAAACCCGGGATAACCGGCGGTGTAGAGAGATACACTTTACTCTCGGGATACTCTTTGAGGTGTTCTTGTACCTCGGCCATAATTTTGTTTATAGTGGTTTCTTTACGTTCCTCCCACGGTTTCAGGATAACAGTCAACTCACTACGTGCCTGGTTACTACCGACACGAGGGCTACTTCCAGTCACATTCTGTACATATGCAATGTACGGATTCTTATCAAGGAAAGAGATAGCGCGCTCAGTCACTTTACGTGTACGTTCCAGTGTAGAACCTTCGGGCAGTTCAAGCTCTATCTTAAAATACCCCTGGTCTTCTACCGGAAGGAAACTGGTAGGAATGATACGATGTAATAAAAGAATCGCTATCAATACCATGCCGAAAGCACTTAATACACGACGCGGATGCTTAATGACACGAGTGATAACTGCTACATATTTATTATTTCCAATATTCAGCCACTCATTAATTTTACGAAATACGATGTTCTTCTTTTTGCCATTGTCCGGTTTCAGAATCAAAGAACACATGACAGGACTCAGCGTCAGAGCCACTACTGTAGATATCAGTACAGACACAGCAATGGTAATGGTAAACTGACGGTAAAGCTGCCCGGTAATGCCACTAAGGAAACTAACAGGAACAAATACGGCGCAGAGCACCAGCGAGGTCGCAATCAGAGCACTCGTCAGTCCCTCCATTGCCTTCTTAGTGGCCTCGTAGGCACTCAACTTTTCTGTCTCCATGATATGTTCTACGCTCTCCACCACCACAATAGCATCATCTACCACGATACCAATGGCAAGAATCAACCCTAACAATGTAAGGATATTCAGTGAGAAGCCAAAGATCAACATAAATCCAAACGTACCAATCAGCGAGATAGGTACAGCCACAATTGGAATCAGTGTGGCACGCCAGCTCTGCAAAGAGAGAAATACCACTAATACCACCAGTACAAGTGCTTCAAACAATGTTTTGTACACTTCATGAATCGACTCCGAAATATAGGTAGTCATATCAAACGGGATTTCGTAGCTCAACCCCTCAGGAAAGTTTTTACTGATTTCTTCCATGGCCTGTTTCACGTTGTCGGCCACTTCGATAGCGTTAGCACCAGGAAGCATATAAATACCGAGTACGGCAGCATTCTCTCCGTTGATACCACTCTCCGTATTATAAGAAGAAGCCTCAAGTGACACACGTGCCACATCTTTCAAACGGATAATAGATCCGTTTGCATTGGCACGCACCACAATATCTTCAAACTGACTTACGGTGGAAAGACGTCCCTGTGTAGTAATAGGAATAGTAACATCGAGCCCTTTTACCGGTTGCTGGCCAAGTACACCGGCAGCCGACTCACGGTTCTGATCCTTCAGAGCATTCTGCAAGTCCTGCACGGTCAAACCGAAGTTTGCCAGTTTATCGGGTTCTGCCCATATCTGCATAGCATAATACCGGCTACCAATATTCGATACACGTCCCACACCCGGAATACGACGAAGCACGTCGAGCACGTTGATCGTGGCAAAGTTACTCAAATAGATTTCGTCAAACTTCGGATCCGAAGAAGTCAGACAGAGTGTCATCAACTGACTTGGTGCCTGCTTCTCTACGGAAATACCATTTTGAATTACTTCGGCAGGCAAGCGGGATTCGGCAAGTTTCACACGGTTCTGAATCTCAACGGCAGCCAAATCAGGATCGGCAGATACATCAAAAGTGACTGTAGCCGAAAAACCTCCGGAGTTGGAACTGTTAGACTCCATGTAAAGCATACCGGGAGTACCGTTAATCTCTTGTTCAATCGGAGTAGCCACCGCCTGCGAAACGGTAAGTGCACTGGCTCCCGGATAGGATGCACTGATTTTAACCACCGGCGGAGTTATCTGCGGATACTGATCCACCGGAAGCATAGTCAACCCTATGACTCCGATTATTATAATTACAATGGATATGACCGCCGAGAAAACCGGACGATCTATAAAAAAACTGACTTTCATTATTTACTCCTTTATAGCGTTATCCACCTCTTCAGCCTTATCGGCTTCTACTACCCGGACTTTCATTCCCGGATTGAGTTTGTGGAATCCTTCAACAACAATCATTTCTCCCTGTGCAAGTCCGCGTTCCACAACTACTTTATTACCAAATTCAGGTCCTAATTCAATGAAACGTTTCTCTACTGTTGAGTCTTTACGCATCACGTAAATATAAGCCCCACCTTTCTCGATTGTTACAGCCTTGAGAGGCACCACAACAGCACCTTCTCTAACATCGAGCAATAATTTCACTTTTGTGAACTGTCCGGGTAACAACACCTGCTTCGGGTTGGGCATCTCGGCCCGGACAGAGAACGTCCCCGTCTGAGGATCCACTTGTGGTTCGGCAAAATCCACGTAACCTTTGTATGGATAGACCGTATTATCGGCCAGTGTAATAGAAATGTTGGGTTGCCAGGAACGACTGGAATCCTGCTGCCCGATATTAATATTCCGTTCTTTACTTTTCAGATAATCCAGTGCAGTCATATTAAAATCGACCAGCACCGTATCACTCTTTACGATGGTAGCCAGCAAAGACTTCGCACCCGGTCCAACCAATGTCCCGAGGTCGACGTTTCGTTCGCTGATATGTCCCGAAAGCGGAGAGCGAACTAATGTATATCCCAATTCCATCTCTGCTTGTACCAGATCGGCTTCACTCATGGCAACCGTAGCTACTGCACTTTCATAAGCAGCTTCAGCATTATCAAGATCCAACTGGCTGGCAGCATTCTGAGCATAAAGCGGTTTGATACGTTCAAAGTCACGTTGAGCTTTCAGTGCCTGTGCCTCATCTTTTTTCAGCTGTGCACGTGCTTTATCTGCTTTTGCCCGGTATTGCTCCTGGTTAATAACAAAAAGTACCTGGTTTTTATTCACATAGGTACCCTCTGCGAAAAGCATCTGTTCCAGATAACCTTCTACACGGGCACGCACTTCAACAAATTGCTGGGCACGAATACGGCCTACATACTCACCATAAATTTCTACATCATCTTTTACTGCAGCCTCCACTATCACTGTAGGTATTTCCGGTTCAGCCTTATGCGGACGCGTTAATAACCAGTAAATACCCAATATCAGAACAATGCAAACAACAGTAGCAATGGTTCTCCTTTTCTTTAATTTTAATTCTTTCTTTGAGAGAAATAATCTCATAATCGGTTGAATTAGTTAATTTAACTTATGTTTGTTCTTAGTCTCTTGTCGTACAAGTTTCGTACCAAAACTGCAAAAACTTCATTTATCTACTATAAACAAGCTGTTTATACTGTATATACACTAATTGGACATCTGTGGAATTTTACTGTAAACTGTAGAATTTATCCACAATTCCGACTTTTGGACCACAAAAGTAGAGAAATCTGCCTAAAGCAAAACAATTTATCACTTACATTTGTATTTTATATGTTACACGTAACAAAACCATCTTAATGAAAAAACATTTATCTTTAACATTAGTTCTCCTGGCCTGCTTTTTTTTGGCTTTACCTACTTCGGCACAGCAACGTAAAAAAGTAGGCGTAGTGCTCAGCGGTGGCGGTGCAAAAGGTGTCGCACACATTGGAGCATTAAAAGTGATCGAAGAAGCAGGTATTCCCATCGATTATATCGTAGGTACCAGTATGGGCTCTATTATCGGAGGTTTATATTCTATCGGCTACACACCGGAGCAACTTGACAGCATGGTGAAAAAGCAAGACTGGACCTTCCTTCTCAGTGACCGGATCAAACGAAGCCAACAGACCATGTCCGAACGGGAAAAGTCGGAAACGTATGTACTCTCTCTCCCTCTGACCGGAAAAGGTTTCAAAGAACAGGCATCGGGAGGAGTTATCAAAGGGCAAAACCTCGCTAACCTGTTCTCTGACCTCACTGTGGGGTATCATGACTCAATTGATTTTAATAAAATGCCCATCCCTTTCGCCTGTGTTTCGGAAAACGTTGTGAATGGTGACGAAATAGTATTCCATAATGGCGTACTTGCCACAGCGATGCGTGCAAGTATGGCTATTCCCGGTGTGTTTACCCCTGTGCGAATAGACAGTATGGTATTAGTAGACGGTGGCATGAAAAACAACTATCCGGTGAATGTAGCCAAAGCAATGGGAGCCGAAGTTATCATCGGAGTAGATGTACAGGATAAGCTGAGAACAGCTAATGAGCTGAATACGGCTCCTGATATTTTGTTGCAGATTATCGATCTTACTACACAAAAAAATTATGAACAAAACGTAGCAGCTACAGATGTTTATATAAAAGTAAATGTAAAAGGATATTCTGCTGCCAGCTTTACTCCCAATGCACTGGATACGCTCACCAACCGAGGGGAAGAAGCAGCACAGGAGAAATGGAGCGAACTGTTGAAGCTAAAAAAGAAAATAGGTATCCCGGCAGATTATAAACCAACTCCTCATGGGCCTTATACTTCCTTATCTTCTTCCAGAAAGTTCTTTGTAAAAGAGATCAATTTTTCCGGTATTGAAGATGTAGATAAAAAATGGATGATGCGGAAATGTAAATTGAAAGAAGATAGCGAAATCAGTGTAGCTCAATTGGAAAAAGCACTTTCCGTATTACGGGGAAGTCAGGCATATTCCAATGTCAGCTATAAACTTACCAGTACACCGGAGGGAGACAAGTTAGACTTTTTGTTAGAAGAAAAGTATGAACGGAAAATCAACCTGGGCATTCGTTTCGACTCTGAAGAAATTGCTTCTATGCTGCTGAATGCGACCCTAAACTTAAAGACACATATCCCGTCTAAAGTATCTGTAACCGGACGTTTGGGGAAACGATATGCTGCCCGCGTAGATTATACCCTGGAACCGATGCAGATGAGGAACTTCAATTTCGGCTACCTCTTCGAATATAATGATATCAATATCTACAATCATGGTGACCGTGCTTATAATACCACTTATAAGTACCATTCGGGAGAATTCAGCTTCTCGGACGTATGGTATAAGAACCTGCGTTTTGCTGTCGGAGCACGATTCGAATATTTCAAATACAAAGATTTTTTGTATACCAGCCCGGAGTATAATCTGAAAATAAAACCGGAACATTTCTTCAGTTACTTTGCGCAGGTGCATTATAATACATTCAATAAAGGATATTTCCCCAACCAAGGTGCAGATTTTAAAGCCGGATATTCACTTTATACAGATAACATGGCAAAGTATAAAGGACATGCCCCATTTTCAGCACTCAACGCTTCATGGGTGGAAGCTTTCCAATTAACCAATCGTTTTGCCTTGCTTCCCGCTATATATGGAAGAGTGCTTATAGGTAGAGATATCCCCTACCCGTATACCAACGCATTGGGTGGTAACTACTTCGGACGGTTCATTTCACAACAAATGCCTTTTGCCGGAATTGATAATATCGAAATAATGAAAAACTCCGTAGTAGTAGGCGGTTTAAAACTACGTCAACGCTTATGGACCAAACACTACATCAGCCTGACAGGTAATGTAGCACTAACCAATAATAACTTCTTCGACATCTTGGAAGATAAATGTATCTACGGATTCAGTTTAAGTTACGGAATAGACAGTATGTTCGGCCCCCTCGAAGCTTCATTGGGATACTCTAATCAAAGTAAGAAGGCAGGGTTCTATGTGAATCTGGGATTCTACTTTTGACCAAACCTGAATCAGTTCACCACAGAGGACACGGAGGACACAGAGAAATTATCGACTTGGCATAAAAAGAATAAAATCCTCTGCATTCTGTGGTGAATCCTCTCTTTTCTTTGCGAGAATTCGCGTCTATCCACATTTCAATCAACCATCGTCTGATGTACCTCCCCATGCGGAAAGCACACCGTTGCCCGGTGTTGTACTTTGTCTTTCTCAGAAAGGAACGTTCCTTTTCCCCGTGAGCAGCCTTGTTTTACATGTACATGTTTCACTGTACCACATGTACATGTCGTACTGCACCACATGCACATGTCGTACTGCTTTACATGTACATCTAAAACAATATTACACACCGAGGCTTCCTACGTTACTCTACGAGATAGAACTTTATCAGCACCGAAGAAATAAATAGATGGTAACGACAGAAGCTATTAAGCTCAAAACTTAATCTATTTACGATTAGGCGATGTACGATTGGAATTACCCTGTCTCTGACAGGGCTGAAACCGGCTTTTAAAAGAGTAACTTCAATCGTACATCGTAAATCGTCTAATCGTAAATAGATTCATATCCATACAGTATTGTATTATTTATTTGCCTAAGCCGAAGAAAGTATTTATCTTTACCGCTGATATATTCAATATTCACATTAAAAGAAGATAGATTATGGCAAGTAGAAGAGAACTCAAGAAAACCGTAAATTATATTTCAGGAGAATTATTCTCAGAGTGTTTGATCAATAGCATGTTTGTTCCTGGTACTGATAAGGCCAAAGCAGACCAACTTATGACCGAAATCCTTAAGATGCAGGATGAGTTCATCAGCCGCATCAGCCATACAGAGCCGGGCAATGTAAAAGGATTCTACAAGAAATTCCGTAGTGACTTCAACGCTAAAGTAAACGAAATTATTGATGCCATCGCGAAATTAAACTAAGAATGAAAAAAGCAATTTACAGCTTTATTTACTTTCGCTTGTTGGGTTGGAAAATGAATGTAACGGTGCCAAACTACGACAAATGCGTAGTTTGCGCCGCTCCCCATACTACAAATTTAGACCTCTTCATAGGTAAACTTTTCTATGGCGCCTGGGGGCGTAAAACAAGCTTCATGATGAAAAAAGACTGGTTCTTCTTCCCCTTAGGCATCATTTTTAAAGCAGTGGGAGGTATTCCGGTAGACCGTAGTCGTAAAACATCATTAGTAGATCAGATGGCACACAAATTTGCCGAAAGTAAGAAATTTCATCTTGCCATCACACCCGAAGGCACACGTAAACGAAATCCAAACTGGAAGAAAGGATTCTACTATATCGCACTGAAAGCACAAGTCCCTATCGTGCTCGTAGGAATAGATTATACTACTAAGACCATTTCATCCACCAAAGCTATCATGCCTACAGGAGACATTGAAAAAGATATGCGCGAAATAAAGCTCTACTTCAAAGACTTCAAAGGCAAACATCCCGAAAACTTTAGTATCGGAGATATTGATGAGTAGTGATTAATGCGAATCAGTAGTTCAAAGCTTACCGGAAATGAGCTAAATAGCTTTGTGTTTCTATGGCACACGGATAAAACAGATCAAGCAGATGACAACGGATCTTTTTTGTTTTATCTATTGGTAATCCGGGAAAAAGAAAATATGATCCGTTGTCATCCGTCCTATCCGCTTCATCCGTGTGCCATAAAAATAGAACGCAATCAACTACTGATTTGCATAATTAATGATTAGTAATAAATGTAATGCAAGAATTACGTGTTTCAATCGTCCAGACTAATATTGTCTGGGAGAATAAACAAGAAAATCTCCGTTTGCTCCGTGATAAGCTACAAATGCTTCACGGAACAACGGAGATTGTTGTTTTACCGGAAATGTTCTCGACCGGGTTTAGTATGAACAGCCGGAAGTTGGCAGAACCAATCTCCGGAGAAACCATACAAACACTCAAAAAGTGGGCCGGAGAATTTCAGTTCGCTATTACCGGAAGCTTCATTTGCAGCGAACAAGGCTCGTATTATAACCGCGCTTTCTTTATCACCCCCGAAGGAGAAGAGTATTACTATGACAAACGCCACCTCTTCCGCATGGGGCAAGAAGCTGAACATTTTTCCTCCGGAGACAGTAAACTCATTATCTCCTACCGCGAATGGAACATTTGCCTGCTGGTATGCTACGATCTGCGTTTCCCGGTATGGAGCCGGAATGTAAACAATGAATATGACCTATTAATATATGTAGCCAGTTGGCCGCAAGCCCGCCGATTAGTATGGGACACACTGCTTCGTGCCCGTGCTTTAGAGAATATGTGTTATGTATGCGGGGTAAACCGTACAGGGACAGATGGTAATAACCATCTATATAATGGAGGCAGTATCGTCTATTCCGCTAAAGGTGAAATACTAACATCGGTCCCGGACGGCAAAGAAGCTATCGCCACTGTTTCACTCAACCTCAAATCACTACAACAATTCCGTGATAAGTTTCCGGTATGGAAAGACGCAGACACTTTCCGGATTTGAGTTTATATGTACATTTTAGTGATGCAACTTAAATAAACAAACGTTAAAATCGCCTCTTTATAGCAACAATACCTACAATAAGGTAGTTTTTATAATAAACTTCTTTTGTATCTTTGTCGTTCAGAAAAAACAGTCGCACGACTTGAATCTAACATAACTTAATTAAAGAATTTATGAAAACAAACTTAAGTTCTCAAATCACTCTCAACAGGGTCTCCCCCAGATACTACAGACCAGAGAATGCATTTGAACGGTCGGTATTAACCCGACTTGAAAAAATCCCTACTGATATTTATGAATCTGTAGAAGAAGGTGCCAATTACATCGCTCGCGAAATAGCACAAGTAATACGCGATAAACAGAAAGCAGGACGATTCTGTGTTCTGGCATTGCCGGGTGGTAATTCACCACGCAATGTGTATTCCGAGCTAATTCGCATGCACAAAGAAGAAGGCCTGAGCTTCCGCAATGTGATCGTGTTCAATATGTATGAATACTATCCATTAGCTCTGGATGCAATCAACAGTAACTTCAATGCCTTGAAAGAGATGTTCCTCGACCATGTGGACATTGATAAGCAGAATGTATTCACCCCGGACGGAACCATTGCTAAAGATACGATTCTGGAATATTGTCGCCTGTATGAGCAACGTATCGAAAGTTTCGGAGGTATTGACATTGCTCTTCTGGGTATCGGTCGCGTAGGTAATATTGCTTTCAATGAGCCGGGTTCACGCCTGAATTCTACTACTCGCCTGATCTTGCTGGATAACAGCTCACGCAATGAGGCTACCAAGATATTCGGAACAATGGAGAACACTCCTATCAGTTCTATCACAATGGGTGTATCTACTATCCTGGGTGCCAAGAAAGTATATCTTCTGGCATGGGGAGAGGACAAAGCCAAGATGATTAAAGAATGTGTGGAAGGACCGATCACAGATACAATCCCTGCATCTTATTTGCAGACACACAACAACGCTCACGTAGCTATCGACCTTTCAGCTGCCAGCAACCTGACACGTATTCAACGTCCTTGGTTGGTGACTTCTTGCGAATGGAACGATAAACTGATCCGTAGTGCCATCGTTTGGTTATGCCAATTGACCGGTAAGCCCATCCTGAAACTGACCAATAAGGATTACAACGAAAACGGATTGAGCGAACTTTTAGCTCTCTTCGGCTCGGCATATAATGTAAACATCAAGATATTCAACGACTTGCAGCACACGATCACCGGTTGGCCCGGCGGTAAACCGAATGCGGATGATACGTATCGCCCCGAACGTGCAAAACCGTTCCCAAAACGTGTTGTTGTATTCTCTCCGCACCCGGATGACGATGTGATCTCTATGGGTGGCACTATCCGCCGTCTGGTAGAGCAAAAACATGAAGTACATGTAGCTTATCAAACATCAGGTAACATCGCTGTAGGCGACGAAGAAGTAATCCGCTTCCTGCACTTCATTAATGGTTTCAACCAGATTTTCAATAACAGCGAGGACCTGGTAATCAACGAAAAATATTCAGAGATCCGCAAATTCCTCAAAGAGAAGAAAGACGGAGATATGGATTCACGCGATATCCTGACTATCAAAGGTCTGATTCGCCGTGGCGAAGCCCGTACGGCTTGTACATACAATAACATTCCGTTGGACCGCGTTCACTTCCTGGATCTGCCATTCTATGAAACAGGCAAAATCCAGAAGAATCCTATCAGTGAGGCAGATGTAGAAATTGTACGTAACCTGCTCCGCGAAGTGAAGCCTCATCAAATATTCGTAGCCGGTGACCTTGCCGATCCGCACGGAACCCACCGCGTTTGTACGGATGCTGTATTTGCTGCTATAGATTTGGAAAAAGAAGAGGGAGCCAAATGGCTGAAAGACTGCCGTATCTGGATGTATCGTGGTGCATGGGCTGAATGGGAAATTGAAAACATCGAAATGGCAGTACCTATCAGTCCGGAAGAGTTGCGTGCTAAACGTAATTCCATCCTGAAACACCAGTCGCAAATGGAAAGCGCTCCGTTCTTAGGCAATGACGAACGTCTGTTCTGGCAACGTAGCGAAGACCGTAACCGTGGTACAGCCGCACTCTATGATAATCTTGGCCTTGCGTCTTATGAAGCAATGGAAGCATTCGTAGAGTATATTCCATTATAACAATTAGTAAATAATCATAAAGAAGAGTGAGGAACAGAGAATTCTTCACTCTTTTTTTGTTTACAAATAAAAGACAAATTAATATGAAGAAAGAAGATACTCATTACCGGCTCCTACCAATGGCAGGAGCTTATAACATGCGCGATCTTGGAGGTTATCGCACCATTTATGGCAAACATGTGAAATGGAAAACTTTTCTGCGTTCAGACGACATGAACAAACTGACATCCACAGACCTGGATTATCTGACTCTATTACCGCTACGAACCGTGGTCGATTTCAGAGGTGAAGCCGAAAAGAGGGCAGCTGCCGATCATTTGCCACAGACTGTGTCCAAGCATATCCCATTGCCCATCGAAGCCGGCAATATGAGTGATATTGCACATTTTGACAAAAACAATCTGAGTGCTGTTATGGAAGAAGTGTACGCATTCATCGTTCGCCATATGCAGGATACATACAAAGAATTTTTCCGCATCCTGACAGAGAAAGCCAATACCCCGCTCCTCTTCCACTGTTCTGCCGGAAAAGACCGGACAGGCATTGCAGCTGCATTGCTGCTTTCGGCTCTGGGAGTGGAACGCGATACAATAATAGAAGACTATATGCTGTCAGCTCAGCATATCCAGGCCAAATATGATTTTATCACAAAAGACCATCCGGAACTGAAGCCGCTGACTACCGTGAGAAAAGAGTATCTGGAAACGGCTTTCCGTGTGATAGACGAAGAATTCGGAGGAATAGAAAGTTATCTGATAAACAACCTTGAAGCAGATATAGAGAAACTGCGCAATTTATATACAGAATAACGAAAATTACTCTACTTTTGCAGGCTAAGATTTCACCACAGAGGACGCAGAGAACACAGAGCTTTATTATCCGAATAAAACGCAGATTAAAGTACTGATATTCTTTCTTTTATATTTGTATTTTGCGAAAATCTGCGTTAATCTGCGTTTCAATCAGATAAATAATACTCTGTGTTCTCTGCGTCCTCTGTGGTAAACCGTAATAATTGAAGTTTATGAGAAAGCTATACTTATTCCTGCTGTCGCTTATTGCAGGAACCAATTTACTCTTTGCGCAAGCCATCGAAAAAACAGTAGAAGATCGGCTGAATGAATACTTCAACAGCTACACCTCTGCCTCTGCAAAAATAAAACAACCCACACTACAAAGTGTAGAAATTGACTTTGACCGAAAGCAACTCACAATACAGGTTTCAGAAAGTTTTGCTTATCAGCCCTTTCTACCCGAAACTGTTGAGTCTATTTATAATCAGGTAGAAAATATTCTCCCTGGCCCGGTACGTTTTTTCGATGTTACGATATACGCCGATGGCAGACCCATAGAAGACCTTATCCCCAACGCCTACCGCAAAAAGAAAAAGGACAAAACCCGCCTTTCATTGAATACTGACTATAAGGGAGCACCCTGGGTGACAAATACATCGCGCCCATACGAAATATCCCGTGGACTGCAAAACCGGCACATTGCTCTCTGGCAGAGCCATGGACAGTATTTCAAGAATGAAAATGGAGAATGGAGCTGGCAACGTCCCCGGCTGTTTTGTACAACAGAAGACCTTTTTACACAATCGTTTATCCTGCCCTATGTTATCCCGATGTTGGAAAACGCAGGTGCCAACGTTTTCACTCCACGCGAACGGGATACGCAGAAGAACGAAGTAATTGTTGATAACGACACGAAAGACGGTTCTATCTATCTGGAAATGAAAAGTCGCAAGGCCCGTTGGGAAACAGTAGGTGGAAAAGGATTTGCATCTAAAAAACGTATCTATAAAGATGGAGAGAATCCTTTTCTGGACGGTACTGCACGCTATGCCCGTACAGAAAAGAAAAAGAACAAAGCCTTTGCAGAATGGATTCCGACCATCCCACAAACGGGTAACTATGCAGTATATGTATCCTATCAGACACTACCTAACAGCGTAAGTGATGCCAAATACATTGTGTTTCATAAAGGAGGAGCTACCGAATTTAATGTGAACCAGCAGATAGGCGGAGGTACCTGGGTATATCTGGGGACTTTTGAGTTCGACAAAGGCAATAATGATTATGGCATGGTGGTACTCAGCAATGAGAGCAAAGAGAATGGCGTCGTGTGTGCGGATGCAGTACGTTTTGGAGGAGGTATGGGAAATATCTCACGAGGCGGAACCGTCAGCGGACTTCCGCGCTATCTGGAAGGAGCACGTTATTCTGTTCAATGGGCAGGTATGCCGTATGAAATATATGGTGGACGAAAAGGAGAAAATGATTATGCCGATGATATCAATGCACGCTCCAATACACTCAATTATCTGTCCGGCGGTTCAGTGTTCAACCCCAAAGAAAAGGGATTGGGAGTACCGTTGGAAATGACCTTGGCCCTGCACAGTGATGCCGGATATAGTAAAACAGACGAAATAATCGGCTCATTAGGCATATATACCACCGATTTCAATAACGGCTTGCTGAACACAGGCATGGACCGCTATGCCTCGCGTGATCTGGCAGATATCTTATTGACACAGTTGCAACGGGACATCCGCATTACCTACAATATCCCCTGGACTCGACGTAGCATGTGGAATCGCAATTATAGTGAAACACGCTTGCCGTCTGTACCCTCTACGATCGTAGAACTACTATCACACCAGAATTTTGCGGATATGCAACTGGGGCACGACCCTAATTTCAAGTTCACCGTAGGACGTGCTATTTACAAAGGTGTACTCCGCTTTGTGAGCAGCCAACACGGAAAGGACTATGTTGTACAACCGCTTCCTGTAAGCAACTTCGCCCTTCAGTTCGGCAAGAAAAAAAACACCATCGAACTCTCCTGGCAAGGAGAAAACGATCCGCTGGAACCAACCGCCACTCCACGTGAATATATAGTATATACCCGCATCGGCTACGGCGGCTTCGACAATGGTGTACTGGTGAGCCACCCTTCCTATACCCTAAAAATGGAGCCGGGCCTTGTGTATTCATTCAAAGTCACAGCAGTCAACCGTGGTGGCGAAAGTTTCCCCTCAGAGATATTATCGGCCTATAAAGCAAAAGATGAAAAAGGGAAAATACTTATCATCAATGGTTTCGACCGTCTGAGCGGGCCGGCTATTATCAACACACCTACCAGTGCAGGGTTTGATCTGGAAGAAGATCCTGGCGTACCCTATTTATACAACATCTCCCTGAGTGGGGCACAAATCGGATTCGACCGGAAACAAGCCGGCAAAGAAGGGAAAGGCAGTCTGGGGCATAGTGGCAACGAGCTGGAAGGAATGAAAATCATTGGAAACACATTTGACTATCCATTTATTCATGGTAAAGCAATTCAGGCAGCAGGACACTATAGTTTTGTATCATGTAGTGATGAGGCTGTAGAAAACGGACGGGTACAACTGGAAGAATATCCCATTGTGGACTATATCCTGGGACTGGAAAAAGAAGATCCCGTCAACCGCGCATATTACAAAACATTCTCCTCGCCTATGCAACGGATCATTACGGCTTACTGCCAATCGGGAGGTAACATTCTCGTCAGCGGCTCTTATCCTGGAAGTGATATGAATACTTCGCAAGGTAACCGGGAGTTCACACAAAAAGTGCTGAAATATGGCTATCAAAGTTCACTACGCAACAGCCTGTCCGGACAGATCAACGGACTGGGACGTACTATTTCCATTCCCCGCCTACCCAATGAAAACAGGTATGCGGTGACTGCACCGGATTGTATAGTCCCCGTAGCACCTGCCTTTTCCGTATTCACATATAGTCCGGATAACCAAAGTGCAGGTATTGCCTACAAAGGGAATTACCGCACATTTGTTATGGGTTTCCCCTTCGAAAGCATTGAATCGGACAAAGACCGGGCAATGGTTATGGCAGCAATACTTAACTTTTTTAGTGAATAGTGATTAGTGATAAGTGATAAGTGATTAGCAGGCTGCGCCATCATGCCGCATGGCACTAATCACTAATCACTTATCGCTAATCACTTATCACTAATCACTATTCACTAATCACTTTTTTAATTAATTTCCCCCCTATTTGTTCAATCTCTCACGAAAAGTTCTATCTTTGTCGCTATCATTAACCTCTAAAACAAAAACATTATGTATATCATACAAGCAAATCCCAGCGGCACACGCAGCATGAAAGTTTCCGAAGAAAACCTGAAAACCATTGAAAAATATGCCCTCTTCCGTCACCTGATTGACAGTAATGGTATTGTAGACGAAGCTGTTCTTGATAAACTTAAACTGAACGTCCGTTCGCTTATCGCCAGCCAGGAAGAAGACAGTAAGGACCTGCTCGACCTCTGCATAGACGTGATTTATCACAATAACATGAAGGCATTCGGCCTGCAACAGCTTATCAAACTATATCTTACCTGGCTTAACTCCCAGGAAGCAGAAGAGGAAGAGTCATGATTACCGCCGACACTCGTGGAACGACTGCTTACAGTCCGTTAATCCCGGCTATAAAAGCCATATGTAGCGCCCAACCCGGCGAAACAGTGAAGATTATTATGGATAATGCCGACGCATTTCAGGACTTAAAAGAGTACTTATCGGAACAAGGCATCGGTTTTCGCGAAATCTACGGTAGCGAACAAATGACTTTGCAGTTTATCGTACAAACATAAGCTTTCACCACAGAGGACACAGAGAGCACAGAGTTTTAAAATATATTTAAAGTAATATAGTCTCTGTGCCCTCTGTGTCCTCTGTGGTGAAACATATCCCAAACCGCATTAAACATGAGTGAAGTACAACAGAAATTAAAGGAATTACCGGGATCAGCCACCCGGAAAATCAACAGTATATATGGTAGTATAGACAAGTTCTACGCTACCGTTTATCTTATTGCCCGCAATGAGCACCAGTGCCAGATGATGGCTGTGCTGGCTGCCGACCAACGAATGAAAACCATTCGTGCCTATCAGGGTCTCATACGTTTCATGCTCGACGAACTTGGTCTCGACGGAAAAAACATTATGGATGCCATAGCCAGTGACTATCTGGAAGATTTCGTAAATTACCGCGAACAAAGCTTCGGCATGACAAACGAAGAGTTCATCTCTATTATCAAACGAATCGGTTAACTGGATGGATATTCTCCTCATTATCATAGGAAGCATCTGCCTGTTGGCAGGACTGATAGGGTGCATCGTCCCGATGCTTCCGGGTCCGCCCATCGCCTATATGGCTTTGGTATTGCTTCACTTCACCGACAAAGTACAATTCACAATAACTCAACTTTTATTGTGGCTACTCCTCGTTATAGTTATTCAGGTACTCGATTATTTTATCCCGATGTTCGGGGTGAAACGGTTTGGTGGCACCAGTTGGGGTAACTGGGGTTGTATTATCGGTACTTTCACAGGACTTTTCCTGTTTCCTCCCTGGGGTGTTATCATCGGTCCGTTTGCCGGAGCATTTATAGGAGAGTTATTAGGAGGAAAAGAGACACATCACGCCCTCAAAGCCGGATTCGGAGCTTTTGTGGGATTCTTAATGGGCACTGTACTGAAAGTTGCCGTATGCGGTTGGTTCATTTTCTGCTTTATCAATGCATTAATTCAATCTTAACGATCTATCTATGAAACACACGAAATCACTGACTTGTCTATTAACTTTGTTCTCCTTCATTACATCCGTTACCATAAAAGCACAGGATGATAGAGAGTGGCATACTATTCAGATAGAGAAATTAGGGATTAGTGCCTCTTTTTACCAACAACCCACAGCCACTACTAAATTAGACGGTGAGGAAAAGAACTATCGTTTTGAAAATATAGTAGAGGAAGAAGAACATCCCAATAAATCTTACCTCATCAGTATCTGGGAAACAACAAACCCATCTGATTCTGGATATGCAGAAAAGAAGGAGATGCAACTTATCACCCAGAAACTGTATGGAAGCAATCTGGAACTCATGGACAAGAATATCTTTTCCAAAGGGGGAGTTCCTATTACACAATATACTTTGAAAAATATCAATGGAGAATACATTCTTTTCTTTATTGGATATAGCAAGAACAAAGTATATACGTCAGAGATACACTGTAAAAAAAAACAGGAATTCAACTACGAATGCCTAAAGTTTATTCAGAGTTTTTATATCGACAACTATATCAAAGAGATACAGAAAATCAGTCTTGATAGTTTAAGTTGTAATATCCTTTTTCCTTATCCACCCGAAGTATATAAAATAGATAATCCGGAACCCGAAATAATATATGCAATAGAAGCATATGCCTCAACTCCCCAAAAAGAAGAAGAGGTAACTATCTGGATTGGAGAAGAGGAAGAAACCATCAAGATGTATCAATATGAAGACTCAGTGAGTTATTATAAATTATCAGAGGCACTTCTTTCAGAAACCATTCCGGAAACGATGTCAGCCGAAACTATGAATTTATTATTGCAGCATTTCGTTCACTCGATGGTAAGTACTTCTAACGGGAAGTTAATAAAGAAAGAAGAAATCCAAAGAGACAATTTACAAGGAATAGCTATTACGGTACAAAGTGGTAATACAACCGAGACTCTTCTTTATCACATGTTTCTAAAAAATCGTAAGATATATATTCTGATGGCCGCCCTACAACGTGGAGTAAGAACGAACTACCCTGCCGTCACCCGATTTATGGAATCCTTTCACATAAAATAAATGTGCAGTTATAAATTATCCGTATCTTTGCAGCATGAAAGAATACCGACTTACCGACTGGCTGCCCACTACCAAGAAAGAAGTAGAACTGCGCGGATGGGATGAACTCGATGTCATCCTATTCAGTGGAGATGCCTATGTAGACCACCCCTCCTTCGGGCCGGCTGTGATTGGCCGCATTCTCGAAGCACAGGGATTGCGGGTAGCCATTATCCCCCAACCTAACTGGCGCGATGATCTACGCGACTTTAAGAAGCTGGGACGCCCCCGTCTGTTCTTTGGCATTTCGGCAGGATGTATGGATTCCATGGTAAACAAATATACTGCCAATAAACGCCTTCGCAGTGAAGATGCCTATACCCCAGACGGACGCCCGGATATGCGTCCCGAATACCCTTCGATTGTATACAGCCAGATACTGAAAAAGCTATACCCGGATGTTCCCGTTGTACTGGGTGGCATCGAAGCAAGCTTGCGCCGGTTGAGTCATTATGACTATTGGCAGGATAAAATACAGAAAAGTATCCTGTGTGACAGTGGTGCCGACCTGCTCATCTATGGCATGGGAGAGAAGCCTATTGCCGACCTTTGCAAACGACTGCAAACCACCCATGAGATGCCGACCGACCTACTGCAAACAGCCTATTTACGAAACAATACGGAAGACGTAACCCGTGCGGAAGATGACATCGAACTTTACTCACACGAAGAATGCCTGAAAGACAAGAAAAAGCAGGCCGCTAACTTCCGCCACATCGAAGAAGAGTCGAATAAATATGCTGCTGCGCGTATCCTGCAAGTAGTGGGAAAGCAGGTTGTAGTAGTCAATCCGCCCTATCCACCCATGACGCAGGAAGAACTGGACCACTCGTTCAACCTACCCTATACCCGCCTGCCGCATCCCAAGTATAAAGGAAAGCGTATCCCCGCCTATGATATGATTAAGTTCTCGGTAAACATCCACCGGGGATGTTTCGGAGGTTGTGCCTTTTGTACTATTTCGGCACACCAGGGCAAATTCATCGTAAGCCGCAGCAAGGATTCCATTCTCAAAGAAGTAAAAGAGGTGATGCAGTTACCGGACTTCAAAGGCTATCTTAGTGATCTGGGAGGTCCTTCGGCCAATATGTATAAGATGGGAGGAAAAGACGAAACAGTCTGCCGGAAGTGTAAACGCCCGTCATGTATCCATCCCAAGATATGTCCGAATCTGAATACAGACCACCGTCCCCTGCTTGATATCTATCATGCAGTAGATGCACTGCCGGGTATCAAGAAATCATTTATCGGCAGCGGGGTACGCTATGACCTGCTACTGCATCAAAGTAAAGACCCTGCAGTAAATCGCAGTACCAATGAATATACCCGCGAACTGATCGAGAAGCATGTTAGCGGACGACTGAAAGTTGCACCGGAACATACCAGCGAGCGCGTTCTCAATATTATGCGCAAGCCCTCGTTCAGCCAGTTCGGAGAGTTTAAAAAGATATTCGACCGCATCAACACCGAGAAAAACCTGCGACAGCAACTCATTCCTTACTTCATCTCCAGCCATCCGGGCTGCAAGGAAGAGGACATGGCTGAATTGGCCATCATCACCAAACGACTGGACTTTCATCTGGAGCAGGTACAGGACTTCACCCCTACCCCGATGACCGTTGCAACAGAAGCATGGTATACCGGATTCCACCCCTATACACTGGAACCGATATTCAGCGCCAAAACACAACGAGAGAAACTGGCACAACGCCAGTTCTTCTTCTGGTACAAACCGGAAGAACGCCGGAATATCATCAACGAATTGCGGCGCATCGGACGCCAGGATCTGATAGACAAACTGTACGGAAAGAGATAAAATACAGTATCATACTATGCCGCTTGCAGTACACGCCTTGCCTACAAACAGGTAAGGCGTACTCTCCAAACAGGCTCTACAAGGCACACAGACACGGGTAGGTTTATTCTTCCTGTTTCACCGGTAAAGCCACCATTTCCTGCAATATACTCACGGCAGTCTCTACATTCGGGATATCTTTTATTACCATCGAACGGCGTCCGTTCTGTTCGCGCAAATCGCAACGGCGGGTGTACTTCATCATATAATCTATCACCTTACCAAAAGCCTGGCTCTGATAGAACGGGCTGTCCGGATTGGATACGAAAAACAACGTCATACGTCCTGCTTTAAGGAATACCTTTTCCGCTCCCAGACGGGCTGCAAGGCGACGAAGCGGAACGATACGGAGCAGTTCCTCCGTCTCGGAAGGCACAGGGCCAAAACGGTCTTCAAGCCGCGAACGAAAAGCCTCCACATCTTTGTCCAGAGTCAATCCGTCCAACTCGCGATACAGCAACATGCGTTCACTACTTCCTGTGACATAGTTGGCAGGCAACAACAACTCCAGGTCACTCTCTACCTGGCACTCATCTACAAACTGCTCTCCACTTACAGCTCCTTCACCTTTTATCTCGTTGGCATACAACTCGGCAAACTCGTCTGTCTTCAACTCATACACGGCCTCTGAAAGGATTTTCTGATACGTCTCATATCCTAAGTCAGCAATGAAACCACTTTGTTCCGCCCCCAGCATATTTCCTGCACCACGGATATCAAGATCCTGCATGGCAATGTGGATGCCACTCCCCAAATCGGAGAAATTTTCGATAGCCTGCAATCGTCTCCTACCCTCAGGAGTAAGTGACGAAAGCGGAGGAGCAAGCAGATAACAGAATGCCTTCTTGTTACTACGTCCCACACGCCCGCGCATCTGGTGAAGATCACTCAAACCAAAATTCTGCGCCTGGTTTATGATGATGGTATTGGCATTAGGGATGTCAATTCCACTCTCGATAATCGTAGTGGCAAGCAACACATCATAATCATAATTTACAAAGTCGAGGATAATCTGTTCCAGATCGGCAGGCTCCATTTGCCCGTGTCCGATAGCGATACGGCAATCCGGAATATGCCGTTGTATCATGGCTTTCAGTTCCGGCAGATTCGCTATACGGTTGTTTACAAAAAACACCTGCCCGTTGCGGCTCATTTCGAAGTTAATAGCATCGGTTATAATCTCTTCATTAAAAGTATGCAGTTCCGTTTGTATGGGATAACGGTTGGGCGGCGGAGTAGATATCACACTCAGATCACGTGCTCCCATCAGCGAAAACTGGAGCGTACGCGGGATAGGCGTTGCCGTCATAGTCAGCGTATCTACGTTCACTTTCAGTTGGCGTAGTTTCTCCTTTACCGATACACCAAATTTCTGCTCTTCGTCAATGACCAACAGTCCCAAATCTTTGAAATTCACATCTTTACCCAAAATACGGTGCGTACCGATAAGGATACCCACTTCTCCTTCTTTAAGTCCTTTAAGTACCGCCTTGGTTTGTGCAGCAGTACGGGCACGGCTCAGGTACTCCACTTTACAGGGGAGTCCTTTCAGTCGTTCGCGAAAGGTTTGAAAGTGCTGATAAGCCAACACGGTAGTAGGTACCAGTACTGCCACCTGCTTATTATCGGCCACTGCCTTAAAGGCAGCACGGATAGCCACTTCTGTCTTTCCAAACCCCACATCCCCACAAACAAGGCGATCCATCGGGCGGTCACGTTCCATATCTGCCTTCACCTCGGCAGTAGCCTTACTCTGGTCGGGTGTATCTTCATAAATAAAAGAAGCCTCCAACTCACGTTGCAGAAAGCTATCGGGACTATAGGCAAATCCCTTTTCTTCACGGCGCTTTGAATAAAGCAGAATCAAATCGCGCGCAATATCTTTAATCTTAGTTTTAGTACGTTCCTTTAGCTTCTCCCAGGCACCCGTACCTAATTTATTCAGGCGGGGAGCTTCCCCCTCTTTACCTTTGTACTTCGATACTTTGTGCAACGAATGGATAGACACAAAAACCACATCCTCGTTCTGATACACCAATTTCATGACTTCCTGGGTGGTATCACCGTTAGGGATACGTACCAATCCTGAAAAACGCCCCACGCCGTGATCGGTATGCACCACATAGTCACCAGGGGTAAACTGGTTAAGCTCTTTGAGCGAAAGAGCTACTTTTCCCGAACGGGCTTTATCACTTTTAAGGTTGTATTTATGAAAACGGTCGAACAACTGATGATCTGTAAAGATACACAGACGCAAGGCATCATCGGCAAAACCTTCATGCAGAGTACGCTCTACTGCAATAAAAGGTATCTCGTCACCTCTGTCTTCAAAAATAGCCCGTATACGTTCAGTCTGTTTCCTGCTGTCACTACAGATATAAAGTGAATAGCCCTTCTCACGATATTCTCTGAAAGAAGCAGCTACCAGATCGAAATTCTTATGAAAAATAGGTTGTGCCGTTGTCTCAAACTCAATCGTAGCATCCGGTGTTCCGGTAGGCTTGTTGCCAAACTCCATCCTTCGGAAATCAAGAGCGCGAACGGTAAATTTGGCACCATCAATTAATGCCCCTTCAAGCTTAATCCCCCCATTATCTTCGGCTTCCTGTACTGCAAGTGCCTGCGGAGTCAATGCCTCATCATGAACGGTCTGAATACGTTCACGCAACCAAAGGAAATCACGCATGGCCAATATCGTATCTTTCGGGATAAAATCAAGGAATGAAGAAGACATTGCCCCTGCCAGCGCCAGATCCGGAACGATAACAATGCTATTTTTCTTCTCACGCGACAGCTGTGTATCAACCTCAAATGTACGGATACTCTCTACTTCGTCTCCAAAGAAATCGATACGATAAGGATACTCCGATGCAAAAGAAAAAACATCAATGATACTACCGCGTACAGCATATTGTCCCGGTTCATAAACATAATCTACGTATTCGAAACCGTAGCTATGCAATACCTCCGTAATAAAACCGGAATCAACATGTTCACCTACGTTCAGCTTAAGAGTCTTATCGTCCAGTTCTTCCTGCGAAACTACTTTCTCCGCCAATGCATCGGGATAGGTAACAATGCACAAACCCTTTTCTCCTTTCTGCAAACGGCTGAGCACCTCGGTACGTAATATCTCATTGGCTGCATCCTTCTGACCATACTTGATGGCACGGCGAAAAGAAGAAGGGAAAAAAAGCACCTGCTCTCCTCCCAACACCTGTGTCAGGTCATGATAAAAATAACCGGCTTCCTCCAGATCGCCCAAAATAAACACAAAAGGAGACGGGCTTTTCTGTACCAACGCTGACGAAAAAAGCGAAGCAGAAGAAGCGCACAATCCTCCACAAAAAATGTGATTTACAGAAACGTCTTTCAGCAATTGACACATAACAGTCACGTTGGGATGAAAGGCGTATTGTTGTTGCAGTTCGGTGATAGTCATTGTTCCTGTTTTTAACTCGCCAAAGGAGCCAAAGAGTCCCACTGAGTTTTAAGAAAAAATAGAACCCTTGTAAGATAATTGTGCTCTCTGTGGTGAAAATCCTCGCAAAAGTACTAAATTATCCTTAGTTTTGATACACTATTTTCGGTAAGTAACGGAAAAGCGTTACATTTGTCTGCAAATACAGATACGATTATGCACACACCATCGGACAGCATTGTTATCATACCAACCTACAACGAGCGGGAAAATATAGAGAATATTATCCGTGCTGTTTTCGGGCTGGAAAAGGAGTTCCATATTCTCGTCATCGAAGACGGTTCACCGGATGGAACAGCCGCCATCGTGAAAAAACTGCAAGAGGAGTTCCCCGAACGTCTGTTCATGTTGGAGCGCAAAGGTAAACTCGGATTGGGGACTGCTTATATTGCAGGTTTCAAATGGGCGCTTGCCCACCATTATGAATATATCTTCGAGATGGATGCCGACTTTAGTCACAATCCGCAAGATCTGCCCCGCTTGTATAAAGCCTGTGCAGAAGAAGGAGGCGATGTGGCAATCGGTTCGCGTTATGTCAGTGGAGTAAATGTAGTAAACTGGCCTATGGGACGTGTCCTTATGTCATATTTCGCATCCAAATATGTCCGGTTCATAACCGGAATACCGGTACACGATACCACTGCCGGGTTCAAATGTTACCGACGCTGTGTACTCCAAACCATAGACTTGGACAATATCCGCTTTAAAGGATATGCCTTTCAGATAGAAATGAAGTTCACGGCTTATAAATGCGGATTCAAAATAATCGAAGTACCCGTCATCTTTATCAACCGGGAGTTAGGTACCTCCAAAATGAACGGTAGTATTTTTGGCGAAGCTGTATTTGGAGTAATCAAGCTGAAACTAAACAGTTGGTTTCATAAGTATCCCCAAAAAGTGGGAAACAACAAACCGTGAACGACAAAGTCTTATGGGTAATTTAAAATTGTAGATTTCAGATGAAAAGAACACTTATAAAGAATGCAATCATTGTAAACGAAGGGCTTCAAGTACCCGGTTCGGTGATTATAGAAGGAGAAAAGATAGCGGAAATATTGGTTGAAAATCAAGAACCTTCCATTCCTTGTGACGAAACAATCGATGCAACAGGATGCTATCTACTGCCCGGAGTTATCGACGGTCATGTTCATTTCCGTGATCCGGGATTAACTCACAAAGCAGATATCATCACCGAAAGCCGGGCAGCAGCAGCCGGCGGAGTAACATCTATCATGGATATGCCTAATACCAGTCCGCAAACAACAACATTGGACGCCCTGAACGCCAAACTCGACCATCTGGCTGAAAAGTGTTCTGTAAACTACTCCTGTTATTTTGGCGCTACCAACAACAACTATCCTCTGCTCGAACAACTGGACAAGCACCGTGTATGCGGTGTCAAGTTATTCATGGGTTCGAGTACCGGCAATATGCTGGTGGACAAGATGGCCAGCCTGCTGAATATATTCAACGGAACCGATCTGCTGATTGCCACCCACTGTGAAGATCAATCTATCATCAAAGACAATACAGTCAAATATCTGGAAAAATACGGAGCAGATGGCGATGTACCGCTAAAGTATCATCCCAATATCCGTTCGTCGGAAGCCTGTTATCAGTCTTCCGAGCTTGCTGTTCGACTGGCGCGTATAGCCGATGCCCGTCTGCATATACTGCACATCTCTACTTCTAAAGAGTTGCAACTGTTCGAGAACATTCCATTATCAGAGAAACGAATAACGGCCGAAGCATGCGTTGCCCATCTGCTATTTGCTTCCAGTGACTATCAGGAACTGGGCACACGTATCAAGTGTAATCCTGCTATCAAAAAGAAAGAGCGAAATGCGCTGCGCGATGCTGTAAACTCCGGACTTATTGATTCAATTGCCACTGACCACGCTCCTCATCTGATCTCCGATAAAGAAGGAGGTGCCTTAAAAGCAGCATCCGGCATGCCTATGATACAATTCTCCCTTGTAAGTATGTTAGAACTGGTAGATGAAGGCATATTTACCCTTGAAAAGGTAGTAGAAAAAATGTGCCATGCCCCTGCCGAAATATACGAGATACATAATCGTGGCTACATACGGACAGGCAATCAGGCCGACCTGGTACTCGTTCGCCCCAATAGCGAATGGACTGTAAATAAAGAGTGTATTCTTAGCAAATGCCAATGGAGTCCGTTAGAGGGACATACTTTCCGCTGGAAGGTTGAAAAAACTTTTGCCAACGGACATTTGTTATATTCCGATGAAACGGTAGACGAAAATTATCGTGGACAGGAATTAAGATTTAGAAATTAGTGATAAACGGTTAGTGATTAGTGATTAGTAGCTGCGCTGTGGTCTGCATGGTACTAATCACTTATCACTACTCACTAATCACTATTCACCGACCATTTATTATTAAAAACTTGTCAACAATAGTATCATATAAAATTCACGAAGTCAGTCCCTATATCAATTGGATCTACTTCTTTCATGCATGGGGCTTTCAACCTCGTTTTGCTGCGATAGCCGATATACATGGGTGCGACGTTTGCCGTGCTTCCTGGCTAACATCATTTCCGGAAGAAGAACGCCCGAAGGCATCGGAAGCTATGCAACTCTTCAAAGAAGCCAATCGGATGCTGAACTTACTGGACGAAGATTTTGAAGTAAAAACAATCTTTAAGCTCTGCCAGGCAAATTCACAGGATGACAACCTGATACTGGACGGCATTACTTTTCCCCTGCTTCGCCAGCAAGCTAAAAAACGCGAAGGAGGTCCATTCCTTTGCCTGAGTGACTTTGTCCGCCCCTTGTCATCTGGCATAACCGACACTGTGGGTGCTTTTGCCTCCACAATCGATGCAGATATGGAAGGGCTTTATGAAAAAGATCCATATAAACACCTCCTTGTACAAACCCTCTCCGACCGCCTTGCAGAAGCTGCAACAGAAAAGATGCACGAATATGTGCGCAAAGAAGCCTGGGGATATGCCAAAGAAGAGAATCTGACCATCCCCGAATTGCTCGTAGAAAAGTATCAAGGCATTCGCCCGGCTGTAGGTTACCCTTCCCTCCCCGATCAGTCAATAAACTTTCTGCTCAACGAGCTTTTAGATATGAGGCAAATCGGTATATCACTTACAGAAAACGGGGCCATGTATCCGCATGCCTCTGTCTGCGGTTTGATGTTTGCACATCCTGCTTCCGAATACTTCTCTGTTGGCAAAATCGGAGAAGACCAGTTACTGAATTACGCAACCCGCCGGGGAAAATCAGTAGAAGAAATGCGAAAGTTCCTGGCAGCAAATTTACAGGATTAGTTGAATAAGGCTGATAATCAAGCCATAAGAAAGTACGTACTTTTACACCACAAAAGTACGTATTTAACACACTGTTAATATGCATTTTAAGTCACTGTTAAAATACTAAGTTTGTCATCAAAATATAAAAGGCTTTATTTATCATCGTCTGACAAATAAAGCCTTTATCTATATAACTATACAACAGAATTATATCAAACTATTCTATCTTAATAAATTTCTGCCGAATCTCATCGGTTACCGATTTCACTACAATAAAATAGATTCCTTTTGATAATGAAGAGACATCAATCCCCTCTTCAGCCGAAAGTCTGTCTGTAACAATACATGTTTGTCCTGCTGTACTAACAACGCGGATATCTTCTATATTGTCAACCTCTCCGCGAACATACAACCGGTCACGAACCGGATTCGGGTAGATAAACATTCCTGTGCCGATATTATGAATGCCCGTAGGATCTCCAAGATGCAGACTCTCAGGAGAAGCATAACTGCCTTTCATCACATCGCTACTGAAGTCTAACTCTTCTTTTATCATATATTCCTTTCCGGAAACCACATCAAATGCACGTAAACTGATCTGCTCACCAGTTTGTTCTCCGTGAACAGTCAGGAAAATATGACCCTCTTTTTCTACAGCAACACCCCGGCATTCATTTCCGGAAAATGCTCCTATCAGATATTTATCAGCCTCTACCTGCTGTTCGCCATTATACAAACGTGCCAATACAGTCATATTATCCGCATATTGACGAGCATCGTATTTCCATTGCGGTGAAAAAGCGTCCGGTATTACATCCTCCGTTTCAGGCTCTACATAGTTAAACGACTTCACTGACTGGGAATAGTACATATATCCTTCCCCTGGAACCAGATGCGTCAGGCTTCCAGCCCACGTAGTGCCGTTGTACACAGCAAAACAATCAAGCCCTTTGATTACATCATTCTCTTCGGCAGTCAGGTTTTGCAGGGCTGACTCTACCGAAACCTCTTCGGCAGAGATATAGCCAATCCAGTTCCAACCCTTGTTCAAAGTGATAGTGGCATCGGCAGGCAAAACCGGTTTCCCTTTCAGTTCCAGATCGTCGTCTTGCAACATCTCTATTTTGTATGACCGCGTAGGATGCAACAGGCTAAGATCGCCCTGCCAATTACCTTGGTCGTCCTTTGTCAATTCGCCGCTTTGCCCCTTGATAGCCACCACAGATTCCTTTATGGGTTCCAGCAGAGCAACTACATCGTCCAGTCTTTGATCGGCTACGTTGGCAGAAATCCAATTCCATCCCATAGCCAGATGATAGCTGCGGATTACTTCGCCTTCACCTTTCTCTACCACCTTCACTTTGACTTCCGTTCTCAAATCCATGCCCTCTACGGCAAATTGCAAAACTGTGCTTCCAAGCAATTCACCACGTACCGTAAAGGTAGCTTCTCCATTTTCATCGAGCACGGCCTCCGAAGTGGCAAAAGTAGCAATGGAAGGAGAAGCGGAAAGTACAGTAATCTTCTTATTCGCCGCTGCCTCTACCGGTTCAACGGCTACAGTGACCTCAGCCACCCGATTATAAACCACTTCCAGACTCGGAGCAGTTACAATCGACTTCGCCTCCTTCTCTATCGTCACCTCCTGATTATAATCATTCTCCATGTTAATGCCGGCATAGCTTTTCGCCCTACGGCTAACGGTAAGGATTACCTTATCGGTAATGGCAAAAGGCTGTTCGGGTATGAACCGGACTTTGGAGACAAACGCCTCGTTTCCTTTCAAAGGATCAGGTTCTGTATTCAACAGCTGCACTTCACCATTTTCGGCAACTCCGTTCCGGGTAACGAGAATCTGTTCGGCAGTCACAGTAGCGGGTTGCATAAACTTGCTGAACTCTATTTCGATACCGGTTTCATAACCATGCACTGCCGCCACATACGGTTGTGCATTCTGCACCAAGCCAATATTTACATCAAGCTGAGGAGGAGGCACGGGCAGCCATTCGCTATAAGCGGTCTGATAACCCTCTTTTTCGTACTTCACTTGCCACTGCCCGACGGGTACATCCCAAGCATACATACCGTTCTCATCGGTAGTCAACGGGTTCTCCTGTGCATAGTCTTTCGCATTCCACAATTCGATCTTCTCGTGCAGGTCGCCATACATATCTTCCTCGTAAATCTTCTGATAGACAGTAGTGGTCACTCCCTGAAGACGATTGGACGGAACAGCTTCGTAAACATAACCGGAAGGATCGAGCACATGTTTGGAATCACCCGAACCGGACTGTCCGCTTTTGCCACCGCCATTGCCGGTGCCACCCGAAGTGGAACCGCTGCCTCCATTCGGATCGGTACCGCTACCGGAAGAAGGATTATCACCACCGGGATGGTCGCTATCACCCGGATGATCACTGCCACCGCCGGGATTGTCACCGCTGCCGGGATTGTCACCACCACCAGGGTTATCACCACCACCGGGATTATCGCCGCCACCGGGGTTGTCATCATCGCCATCATCGTCTTTATTACAATCAAGACTATCTATGGCCTTTTCAATCTGAGCAACCCGCCGATCTACTTCCCAATTAAAAGCCACATCCATTGCCAACCCGGCAACTATTTTCGCCAATACGGTAGCAAAAGCAGTGCCCAGTGAAGTTCCTCCTGTTGCCGGAGAAGCAACCACCTGTCCGGCAGTAGCAATATCCATTAAAGCCTCCGTTCCCAGTTTCACTGCATACAATCCACTCACATACGCACCTCCTGAGATAGCCAGTCCACGGCATGCTTCAGCCCGTTTAGCGTCATCTTCGCAAGTAGTCGGGATAGATTGGTACAACCTCATGAACCTGTAAACCAATGCAACCCCCTGCGTCACCTTATCGGCATAATCCATCAGCGGACATGCTTCTTCCAGCATAGGTCCCAGTGTTTTTGCTGTTTTCAGACCAAGGGTAGTCAAGGTTCTGTTTCTTTTAGCAATATCGAGTACCCCTTTGGCGTTTTTGACCTCTTGCTGGCAAACTTCCATACGCAGCTTGGTCAGCCCGTAGTTCATATCAGAAGGATCCATCGCCTCCAACTTAGCCACTACGCGACTCAACTCGTTTTGCTTTGCCACATAAGCCTTATTCTTCAAGAAACAATGTTCTTTTGCTATCGTACACTGAACATCAAGCTTGCTCACCAGCTTCATGATCTCCGTTTTTAAGCCCATATAAGCTGACGAAATCGGGCCGTACACGCTTCTTATCTTATCAACCGCCTCATTAAACAGCCTTATCCCTTCTTCTGTCGCAGAATAGGTTCGTAACCCCATATTCACACTTGGAGGAAAAACGATAGATATGAACAGATCCTGACTCATATCTACATAATGAGTCTGCCCGTCCACAGTCAGCATATAGACATACGTCCCTTCGGTAGTAAGGCACCGGGTATATCCTCTTTCAATCAGCAAGGAATCGGACAACCCCTCACAGGTCTTGGACGTCATCGTTACCGCTCCTTCCGGATCCTTAAATTCAAAGTACTTTTCGGAGGTGAAGATTCCTTCCAACCGCTGCATCTCGTTCTTCAATGAATCCAAAACCTCCGAGCCGTCTATCGGATTTTCCTCTATAAGGGCGTTCAGTTCCTCGTCTGTCAACCCATCCAGGTACTTCTGATAGGCTACTTCATCAAAAGCTACATCCTCATTCGTCTCTATGCCCAAAGCCAACAATAAAGAATCCTGCTTCATCGACTCATAGCCCAAACTGAATATCGAATCCATCAATTGAATCTGCTCTTGAAACTGCCTGGATGTTTCTTCATACTCTGTCCGTACTTCCATTAAGTGCTCATGATCCAGCTCCATCTTCGTCTCTGCCTTATAGTCCACACTCAGGTTTGTGGGCAGAGCTTCCGAATAGAACTTCCGGGTGGCAAGCCAGATGTCTTTCTCTTTGTCATAAGACGCCGGAACAGGAACGATGGAACCGGACGAAGTAGTGACATACAAAGTAACATCCGACACGAACTGCGGACTATTGTTTGTGAAATCAATCTTAAATGTAAAGTCCGGATAGCTGGGCCAATACCAATAAACCGGCATTTCCGACTTGGGATTCTGGAAGTCGAACTCTACGATGTACTCACAAAGATCCAAAGAAGAAGAAGGATGGGCCGTATTGATCATAGTGACCGTCTGCACTTCGATGGCGCTCCTATTATAAGTCACCACCTTCGATTCGGTCTTTATAGAAGCATTCTGAGGAGTCTCGACCAAAGCATAGATGGTATGTTTGGAAAGATTGTAGGCATTATAAAGTTCGCCTTGCACCACCCAAGTACCATTTGCCAATGCGGTAGTCTGACCGATAAGCACATCATTATCATATACCTTGACGGTTGAAGATCCCGGTGCAACACCACTGATCGGCAACTTTGTCTTTGCAACGGTACCGGGCACTATGATGCTCAAGTCCCTCACCAGGCAGTTTGCCACGCCAAACGGCTGTTTCAGGGTCTCGCCATTATAATCAAACTCCACAAAGCCGTTGGGAGTGATCGTTTCCCCTTTCGTCGGAATAATACAGAAACGTACTTGCTCGCTGCAATCGGCCAAAGGGATAGACAGGCTCGTCCCGTCGATGGTATATTCACTGACAACCTTATTGCCTATCATGATAGAATTGTTGACGAAGGAGCAACTAGCAGGCAGTTCTACTACCAGCTTGATATTATCCACCTGCCCGACATAGTCTTCCTTGAAGCCCACCTGGCTGCGCACCGTCAGATAATTGCCCGCCACAATCGTAGCCTTATTCGTACGGATATAAGAATCGCTGTTCGTATACGAGAACTTAGTAAGGTCAATCTTGGGTATTGCCGGCAAAACAACTCCTTCTATCTTTCCACTGGCAACATGGACTGTTGACTTTACATAGTCCGTGCCCTCCGTTAAACCGGCAGCTGGCAATCCGGACAGGTTCAATATAGAATTAAGCAAACGGCTATAGGCCATCGACACCAATGTATACGTCCCATCCTGCAATCCGGCAAATACTACGGAATGCTCCTTATCGTAACTGTATGATTTCAGACGCTGGCCTTTTGAATCATACAATATGGCTACATTCGTCGCATTCTCGCTATCAGTATAATTCAACTTAACAGATCCCAACTGAACAATATCCAATCGGGCAGTTGCTTCATTCCCGGCATCGATCGTAACAGTACATTCCACCGGCTCAAACTCATTCACCCTGCTGGTGGCAGTGATCCGTATCTCATCGCCAATATCCGTAGGCTCCATCAAGACAATGGAAGGGTATTGCACGGAGAAGTCTTTCACCTCCTTTGCCTTCGTCCTATTATATAAGGTATAGACTACATTCTGATAGTTTGAATATCCCGTCTGGATTTGAGGCGTTTCTCCCGTCGAGACACTGGGAGTATACGTAAAGCCGATAGTGATCGTTGCTCCTGAAATGACAGGCAATTGCACGGTTTCCAAGTCCCCGCCGGCATTGAAGTTCGGGCAGGAAAGGGTTTGGTTAATGTACCCGTTGGCAGAGAAAGTGATCGTGCTGGCATCGTTGTATACATTTAGCCGGTACTTACCGTTTTTATCGGTCTTGCCTATTACCGACCTGGAATACTTACCGTTCAACAGTTGCGAAACGGACACAACGGCGCCGGAGATTAACCTCCCGTCTTCCCCCTTCACGACTCCGCTGATATCTAAAGAATCAATCGGCTGCAAAGCATAAACTAACGCATTACTCTCCTTAGACACCGTATACTCTCTGACTTCGGGAAGCATATATTTACTGCCAAGCACACGATCCAACTCAATGGCATAGCGCACCTTGTCATTCGCAAGTTGCTGTTTCAGATCATTGCCTTGAGAAAGGTATTTATTATCGGCATCATACCATTTAACTACTACCCGGTTGGAAACATCCTCTTCCCTTTCCGTAACAACCTTCAGGTTCAAGTCATAGAGGGACAATATAGAGTCGAATACAGCATCCGTGCCTTCCTCCGTCACTGCAAGTTCCCTGACCTCACCCAAAATCACACCACCTGTGTTCTTCAAATACAAATTATAAACATCTCCGACAATCAATCCACCAAAGACATACGTCAATTTGTCGGTAATCACAAAGCGCAGTTTCTGTGCACTCTTTGTATTCACAAGTTCCAGGGTCATGTTCTTATAGCGTCCATCGGAAGCCGTTTCCGGCAGAGTTACGGACAAAGCCCCTATTTCTTCCATCAAAGGAAGAATCGTCAGTTGGTTCCACTGTGCCGCAGCACTATACTGAGGAATGGCAGCTTGCGGTACCCGCAGCACTACATTCTCTCCTGTACCCTCGAATACATTTTGTTCCAATACAGGAGGAACCATCGAGTAGCAACTTATCTCTGACAGATTGGTACAGTTTCTGAACGCATAAGCACCGATGGAAGTTATTTCAGCCGAGAGGCTTATCTTCTGCAATTGCGACCCGTCAAAAGCATAACTCGACAGAGAAGAGATACCTGATATACGCTTTAAATCGAGCGACATGCATGCCGAACAATAACGGGCAACACCTAAATCTCCGGAACTGACAGCACCGGCAACGGTTATCACCACGACCTTACTCCGATTACCCGATCCACCAATCACGTCATCGATTGCTCCCATCAAATTCCCTGCAACAAAGTCATCTACAATCACTTCACCCGACGCAGCATCCCAATGGTTGGCCCCCGGATTGGATGGACTGCCCGGATTGAAACGGAACAAGCCGACCAAAGAAATATCTTCCGTACCCATCGTAACGGAATAAGAAGGATTGGCAGACACGATTTCATCTCCCCGTTTCCATCCTGCGAACTCATACCCGCTATTGAGATAAGCTTGCAAGCCGATCACATCTCCTTCTTTAAATATACTCCCCGAACCTACATTGAACCACCCTCCTTCGGCAGGAGATGCCGACAGGAAAAGGCTATGCTGCAAAGGTACGGGAGAAGGTTCCTCCGGATTACCGGGCGCGTATTCAAAAACAGCTGTCAAGGTGGTATGAGCTGCCGGAATGGTATAGCTGAAAGAAGCTAAATCAGAAACCGGAGCTGCGCCCTGTCGCCAACCTACAAAACGGTAGTTTGTTGCAGCAGAGGCCCAAAGGTCTATCCTCTGCCCCAAAGCATACTGGTTTTTCCCCCCAGGAGAAACACTGCCTGCTCCTTCAGGAGTGACATTGACCGTCAAGAAGTACATTTGTCCCGGCTCTGCAGGATTAGAAGGGTTGAACTCTCCTCCTTGTCCCCAAGCCGCCATACTCCATAGAATGATGAATAGACTAACTATATATTTCATGTTATACTCTCCTACCCCGTTTATTTGGTCACTACTGTTTTGAATGATTCACCGTTCACCATTACGACATAGAATCCCGGAACGGACGGAATAGTAACAGATGATTCTGTAGCAATCAGTTTGGTTTGTTTTTGTCCGGTAGTACCATAGACCGTAATCAGGTTTCCTTTTTCCGTTGTTATTTCAATTTGCTGATTACCGCCTTTCACTGTTGTTGCTGATATCATTTCCCCAGTCTCTACACCTGTAGAAGTAACATCAAGACGTATTTCAAAACGACTGTCGTATGTACCGGCATCAGCAACAAACGTATAATTTTCGCGTTTAAGCCGCACTTCCTGTTTAGCTTGCTTATCAATCAACAGAACTTCTCCACATTGTTCCATATTCTCTCCCAAAGAGAAAGTATAACTACCCGCTTTTCCAATATATACTCCCAAAGGTATAATCCCGGTTCCTACCGGACGCTCATTGATGGCATAACGCATGGACGAAGCATCCAAACTAAATAGCTGGGGCACTTCCTTATCATCGCTCATAAACTTAGCAGCATCGCGAGCCATATCATAACCCATTGACATAGCGGGATTCACAACGATACGGGTATTATCAGTATACTCACTACTAGCGAGAGCCAGATTATAAATCGTTCGGTTACTTTCTACAGCAGCTGTACGAACTGCCATCCGGGCACGTATGGAAGTATCCATCTGTCTGCCCTCCGGCAAAAATGTAATGGCGTCCATGCCAACCGGTTTTTGTACAAAAAACGCCTGCATCGGTTTCAATATATAGTTATCATCTTCCGGTGATATTGCCATATATCCTCTTCCATTCCATACCGTAACAGGTGCCGTATAGTTCATATAACGAATGTCAAAATAACAAGGATACGGATTACCTACGAAATTCCAACTACGGTTGTGCGCAAACTCAGAGATGTATTCGCCCAGTTCCCGGCTTAAAGCATTACCTGAGAATAATCTGTTCTTATTATCATTGTTGATAGCCTTCAAAGCAAAACGGTTCACGTTTTTATTGAACTGGATAATATACCCTTCTCCAGCATGGAGTATGCTGTCATCGGTCATATCCTTCCAATTATTCGTTCCTCCTTGTGCACGTGTGGCACCATCATATTTGCGGATAGCATACAAGCCTCCGTCACTGACTTCAATGTCTGATACTTTCACATCAAACGGGAAGGACAGATACATCCAGACTTCTCCCCACGCACTCATCGTATAAATTACGCTATCTGCCCTCATAGCTGTCGATTCACTAATCAAACTGGTATACTGTGAACGGTCATAATTACTGCTATTGGCATACATTGCAAGTACATGGCTTTGAGTATATTTCTTCATCGAAAATGCATCGGTACCTTTTACTGCAAAGTGACCATTATCAAAGACAGAAACACTGGGCTGCAAAGTAGGACGAATCCCTTCGGCAAGCGTAAGTTTCCCCCTGATATTGATCCTATCTGTTTCAGACTCGGAAGGATTAATGACAGGAAATGCATCCCATCCAGGAGTTAGTTTATAGTTATTCACTGACCAGAAAGGGACCAATAACTCACAAGTCGATTTATCAACATTATAAAGTATATCACGATTACCTTCCAATGTAGGAGGTACGGAAGCATAACAATTAATTCGCTTGATATTACTACAATTATAAAAAGGATAATCACAGTATTGCAAGGATGCAGGCAGAGTAATCTCCGTCAACCCGGAACATTCACGGAAAGCCTGACTTCTTAAGAAGGTTAATGCATCCGGCAATTCAATGGAAGTCAAAGCGCGGCAGTATGCAAAAGCATAACCTTTTATTTCACTCAAACCGGCAGGTAGTTTCACTTCGGACAGGGAAGCACAATTATAAAATGTATAATCTTCAATAACTGTCACCTTTTCAGGGATGGCAATGGATTGCAACGAAGTACATTCATAAAAACTCTCTCTCCCCATAGTGACCAATGAAGCAGGCAGGTTAATTGATTTTAAATCTTTACAATAATAAAAAGCGTTATTATTGATTGTTGTTAATTCTTCCGGCAACACCAAAGATGTCAAACCATAGCACTCATTAAAAGCACCATACCCAATACTCTTTAATACCTTCGGTAACTTTATTTCCAGCAAAGCTGTTCTGCGGGAAAAGAAATTATCGGGCAACGATTCCATCGTAACATTTGTCATGTCAATAGACATCAAATTGGGCATTCTGTTTTGTATCTGATAGTAGTCATCCCCATTTAACGGACCTGCAATAACCAGTTCGTTTACCTTATTCACATACTCAAGTTGCTTAAGAATCTCCTCCCCTAATGTTCCTGCTGTCGCCAAAGTCACCTCTACTTTCAGAGGAATATCTCCATCAATGATCACCAGACTATTCCAGTATGCAGTATTGGAATAAACTTCACCAGACCCCTTAGGTACAAAAAACACTTTGGTAAAATTAAAAGAATCGCTGGACAAGTTAGGCGGTACAACTCCTTTCAGAATGACTTTATGTAAACGAAAACAATCTGAAAAAGCAGATGACCCAATCCGTTCCAGATTCTTCGGAAGAGTAACGTCTTGAAGGTTGGTACAACTACGGAAAGCCCAGTCACCTATTTCTTTTAATCGGTCTGGGAAAACAATTTTAGTAAGCGGACTTACATCAAAAGCACCCGATCCTAATGCAACAAGTGAATCCGGCAAAACCAACTCACCCGAAATGTTACATTCGGAGAAACCTTCCTGTTCTATTTGCTCCAGTCCTTCCGGAAATACAATTCTTTGCAAAGCACTACATTGATCAAAAGCCTGATAACCTACAACTTTCAGAGTGTAAGGAAGAACCACCTCACGCAAAGTCTTCTTACTCTGAAGCGCATAGTTAGGAATACGATTTCCTGTAATGGATGTTGCAGATAAATTCAAATATTTCAGATTAGGCATATTATTTTTCATAAACCGGAAGTCGGACTCATTCAAATAACCCATAATTGTTATGCTATCACTGTTTGCATCTTGTACTAAAGAGCTAAACTGACCAGCTACAGGCACCTCTACTGTATAACTTTTAGAACAAAGCGCCTTTACAGAAACAACATGCGTTCCGGCATTACTTACGATAGCAAGATCCTGTTTCCAATACCCCTCTTCCGTAGGAGAATATTGTACCTCTATGGAAGCCTTTACCCCTTTGGCTATAGCTGCTGTAGGATAACTTACCACCTCAAACGGTGTAGACAAACCAGAAACCTTCTCAATAACCAGATCTTGATTCCCCAAATTTGTGATTTCAAGAGATTCTGTTGTTTTACTATCAGATACTTTATTTTTATAATCAATCACTGACTGGGATAGAGAGAGAAAAGGTTTTTCTATATTTATCCCACGTACTGTCATATTCTTTATATAAGCATAAAACCCTTCCTGATAACCTCCACTCAAAATATAGGTCCACTTTAGGGTATGTTTACCTTTCGGAAGTTCATAAGAAACAGTAGTCCAATCCTTCCTCTCTACGTTGATAGTATCCCGACCATCTATTGAAAAATAAAACTTCTCTCCATAACCTCCACTATCAACTTTATAATCAAACTTCACACTACCACTTGCTTCCACAATATCTACAGTAGTGCTAAACCAGGAAGTCTTCAATCCCACAATATTAGAACTGGATACACATCCTTCACTTACCACCCATGGATAATCCGGAGATTGCTCAAAGGCTACGGGAAAACCCGTATTACCAAAAATAGCCGTATTAAAATTCTGGGCTATTCCTTTAGATCCTACAATCATCAGAAAGATGACCAATAATAAAGTAGTTCTTCTTTTCATAAGATACATGTTTGTGATGCTTTTCTAACATCCTGTTAATATTTATTTTTTAATATATTCCACAGATTACAAGCAAATTCAGGAACAAAAATGAACCTGTAAAAATACAGATATTCCGGCATCCATAAAAACGCATATTTTGACATTTAGTCCCAAACAGCAAAATACGGTGTTCATATAGTCAATAATAGTGGCTAAATTGCAGAAATAATTCAAGCATCCGGAATCCCAGAATGAGATTGCAAACATAAAAGCAATATCCGGATAGTTATGAATACAAAATACTTTCTATCTTTGCATATCTCGCTGTGATTTTTCTTATCCCCCAACGACTAACAATCTAAAAAGCAATCGAGAAAAAAGCCAATGGATTCAAAAGCCACGCAAGTCAATGAAAGTGTAGAACAGGAATTCCTATCGGTCATCCGGGAGTATGAACGGGTTATATATAAGGTGTGTTACCTTTATACTACTCCCAATGCTACGCTCAATGACCTCTACCAGGATGTGGTGCTCAATCTTTGGAGAGCTTATCCAAAATTTCGGAGGGAATGCAAAATATCAACCTGGATATACCGCATTGCACTAAATACTTGTATCAGCTTTATCCGTAAAGAAAAAAATGTACCGGAGTTTGTAACGTTGAGCCGTGAAGCCGACTGGATGACCGAAGACAATGACCCGCTCAAGGAGATGCTCAGACAATTGTATCGGATGATAAACCAACTGGGGCAACTCGATAAATCTATCATTCTGCTTTATCTCGAAGAAAAAAGCTATGAAGAAATGGCCGAAATCACTGGGCTTACCGTGACAAATGTGGCAACCAAACTGAGCCGAATTAAAGACAAACTTAAAAAAATGAAGAAGGAGGATTAAGATATGGAACTGGATGAACTTAAGAAATCATGGAATGCACTGGACGAACATCTGAAAGATAAGAAGCTGGTCAAAGACGAAGAAATATCCCAGCTCATTAATCATGCTACGAAAAATATCAATGAAATGAGTCGGCTCAACAAAAGACTGCGTATCATTTCGCTGACAATTATCGCACTACTCCTGTTTACGTTCATATACGATGGTGTATTTCCGGATATCTATTATCAGATTATCCTTATAGCACTGGTGCCGGCTTTGGGATGGGACTTGTTTAGTTCCCGCTATCTGAGTAACACCTCGATAGACGAATTACCACTTGTGACCGTTATATCCCGCTTCAACCGCATTCACCGATGGGTGATCCGTGAACGGATGATAGGAATAGGTTTCATTTTATTCATGGCCGTATTCTTTTTCTTTTATCGGGAGGTGTGGCAACATGGTACCGGAATGATCATTTTCTTTTTCATTATATGGACTGTGTGTATTATTATTCCACTTTGGATATATCGTAAGAATCTGAACCGACTCCGCGAGATAAAGAAAAATCTCGGAGAGTTAAAAGAATTGAAAGATAATAATTAACTTAAACCATACTCTCTCTATTTTCTCTAACAAAGTAAAGTCTTCTCTGTTTATTAAAACGGAGGAGACTTTCGTATCAAAAACAATAATCATACATATGTTACAACGAATTTTTATTTTTCTAACACTAATAGTTATTTTACCGGACATCTATATCTACCAGATGTTTATCGCGCGACAGATGGTTCATCCGGTCTTAAAAGTGCTTTATTGGGCTCCCACCTTCTTCCTGTTAACAGGACTTATCTATCTCACATTCTTTACTCCCGAAGACTTCGTAAGTCAGCACATGCAGGGGATCGGCTGGTTTGCCGTTGTATTATTCCTGTTCGCATTGCCTAAACTGAACTTTATGTTGTGTTCAGTTATCGGGCTTCCATTCAATTACCTGTTGCACTGGCCTAAAACACCGTTTGTATATGCCGGATTAGTGCTCGCCGCAATCAATGCAGGAATTATTCTGTACGGCTCCCTGATTGGTAAAACTCAGTTTGAAGTGAAAGAGGTTGCTTATTACTCCCCTAAACTGCCGCCAGCTTTTAAAGGATATCGTATCGTTCAACTATCAGATATACATATAGGTAGCTGGGAAGGAAATGCGCGGGCACTGCAACGTATGGTTGATCTCGTCAATGCCCAGCATCCGGACTTGATTGTTTTCACCGGAGACCTGGTGAATAATCAGGCGAAAGAGTTGGACGGATTTCAGCAAATCCTATCCGGACTACATGCAAAAGATGGTGTCTACTCTGTCTTGGGAAACCACGACTATGGTCCGTACTACAAATGGGAAAGTCAACGCGCGCAAATTGAGAATCTTGCCGATCTGAAAAAACGTGAGGCGGAAATGGGTTGGAAATTGTTGAACAATGAGCATGTTATCCTGCATCAGGGCAATGACAGTATCGCCCTGATTGGAGTAGAAAACGAAGGCGAACCGCCCTTCTCACAACATGGTGATCTGACTAAGGCAATGCAGGGAACCGAAGGTATGTTTCAGCTATTGTTGAGTCATAACCCTACACACTGGCGGCGGGAAGTATTGCCTCAATCCCCAATAGACCTGATGCTGGCAGGACATACACATGCCATGCAAATGGCATTGGGACACCACTCCCCTTCCTCTTTTGTCTATCCGGAATGGAGCGGAATGTATTCTGAAGAAGGGCGAAACCTGTACGTAAACGTAGGGTTGGGATTTGTCGGATTACCTTTCCGTTTCGGCGCATGGCCCGAAATAACGGTTATTACACTGAACTAATCACTATTTCACTCTTCCCGTTCACCGATTTATGTAGTTGTATCTGCACGGAGATGCGTTCGCTCATCTCCTGCACATGCGAAATGACTCCAATCTTTCGCCCCTGCATCTGCAACTGTTCCAATGCTTCCATAGCAGTGCGTAAACTATCGGCATCCAGTGATCCGAAACCTTCGTCAATAAAAAGAGATTCCACTTTCAGATTGTTGCTCGACAGGGATGAAAGCCCCAGTGCCAATGCCAGAGAAATGAGAAAGGATTCACCTCCGGAAAGAGAATAAACAGTACGTACTTCATCACACATATCGCAGTCGATAACTTGTAAAGCCAGTGTTCCGGATACTTGCTGGAGCTTATATCTCTTTGATAAATAAGATAAGTGTTTGTTGGCATGAAGCAACAAGAGGTTGAGAGTATAGCTCTGGGCAATTACTTTAAACTTTGTTCCGTCAGCACTACCAATCAGTTTATTCAGTTTCCCCCATTGCTCGGCAACGGCCTGTTTTTCTTTCCATTCTGCTTCTATCTCTTTCAGTTTTTTCTTGTTTTGCTCTTGCTGTAACAAACAGGCTTCTACTGTCGATAGCCGACGCTCTGTTTCCTGATTGGCAGACTGGCACGCAGCAATTGCTTCGGACAATGTTTCAGGATTCTCAATCTGTTTTTGCTGCTCACTCAGTTCAAGAATATTCCGGGACAGTTGTTTTAGCTCTCCCTGTATACCTGAGAGATTGGTTTGCACCTGCTCCACCGATTTACGGGCCGATTCCAACGCATCATTCAGCTCCTTCTCTTTACGGCGTACCACGGCCTCTGCTTCATCCGCCGGTTTTCCTTTCAGAAGGGTGGCACGCTGTTGCTGTAACTGCTGCAACTGCTCACTGACTGTTTTAAAATGGGTGCGTTGTGTCGTTTCCGTTTGTTGTACCATAGCCAATTGTTCGGCTATAGCAGCAGCTTGCTGCATCAATAACCGGGACCGGGTGATTCCCTCACGGAGCGATTCACAATGGTGGCGCAACTTCTTCAATCCTTCATCCTTTTGCTGCCATTCTGCATATAGTTGCTGATACTGATTTATTCTATCCTCCAGTTCCTGTAAGCGTTGTCGCAATGTTTTCAGACAAGTATCAAAATGTTCCGGAGTACGTTCTGTTTCAGAATAAGCAGCAAGTACCTCCTCCTGAGTTTTCTCTTGGGCAATAATATTACGAACATCGCGCTGAAGGGCTATACAACGGTCATTGAGCAGTTTATGGGCATCGACAGCTATACGGTATTCTTTTTCTATGGAGTGGTAAAGCGTATCTGCCATTTCTCTGTCTTGCCCGTAAGGGTGTGAAAGGCTGCCGCAAACAGGACAAGCTTCACCCTCTCGCAGATCATGACGCAAAGCCACTACATCTTTCCCCATAGCCATACGGGCATTCTCATAAAGTCGTTGCAAAGAGGCAGTTTGCTCCTGTTTAGCAACCAATTGCTGAGTTAAAGTATCAAGCTCTGAAGATATTACTTTCTGTTTTTCACCCAACTGATTCAGCAATATACTGGCTTGTAAAGCATGTTGCAAGCGGGATTGTTCTTGCAAAAGTTTATTCTGTTCCTCACCTACAGACTGGATACCAAAAGCATTAAGCCGGGAAACACGGTCGTCATTTTCCTTTTGAAGAAGGGCTAATTGTTGCTCTTCGCGGACGAGAATATGTTCTATCCGATCCAGATCTGTGGACAGAGACGGATTGAATGCATCCTCACTCTTCAAAAGGCGATTGATGGCACTACAAGAAGCGCTCAGTGCCTCTCTACTGACGTGATGCCTTTTCTCAAGATCAGCAACCTGTTTCTGTGTGAGTTGCAAAGTTTGTTGAGATTGCTTGTAATCAGTGTACAAACTTTGCAGGCGAACATCCAGTTCACGTGCTTTCAGTAATTCGGGTTGCAGGGCTTCCCACTGTTCCCGAAAATGGGCAAGATATCCAGTCTGTGCAAGCAGATCTTCGTGGAGTTTCTTTAGTTTTTCTGTTTCCACAGATTCTTCCTGCTGCTTTTTAGTGAGCTGCTCTTGTTTCACCACAAGAGAACGGACGATATTGAATTGTGCATTCAACTCAGCAAGCCGCTTCGTTCCTGTTGTGCGAAGTTGAATCAATCGTTCTTTCTCCTTTTGCAGATTTTGTAATTCATCTTCCGGGAGAAGCTCAATAAGGTTGATACTGTTTTTGAGAAGATTCATTGCTTCATCAGCCGCTTTACTACGAGTGTATATCTCTCGTGATATGCGGGAATAAATCTCAGTACCCGTGAGTTTCTCCAACAATTCGGCTTTGGCGGATTCACGGGATTTCAGAAAAGTGGCAAAATCATTTTGAGCAAGCAACACCGTGCGGGTAAACTGCTCGTAGGTAAGCCCGACCAGAGAAACCAGTTGCGCCAGAAGCTCAGTCTTTGTACCCTGCAAATCCTCTTCCTTATCCAGATCGGTAACCTGAAGCGTCTGAGGTTGTAAAGAACCCGTGGCCTTACTGCGTGCCCGCCGGACAGACCAACGGGAACGGTAACGCCGTCCTGTCGCCCCCAGGAAATCAACCTCCGCAAATCCTTCTCCCGTCCCACGGCGAAGAATGTTTTTTACATCAGACTGATTCACCTGATTCTCTCCTACATCCGAAAGAAAAAGGCTCTCTCCCGAAGCAGCGAAACGGGGTGTCTTATCATAAAGAGCTAAACACAAAGCATCTAATATCGTAGATTTCCCGGCTCCCGTAGGACCGGAAATTGCAAATATACCAGCTGACCGAAGAGGTTCAACAGTGAAATCCACCTCGAAAGTCCCTTCGATAGAAGCCAGATTCTTAAGTCGTATTGTTAGTATTTTCATTCCGCCTCCCTCATCGCCTGCTGAAACAAACGTTCCAGTTCTTCCGGCATCTCAGATTGATATGTATTTTCAAAAGTCGCTTTCACGATCTGTAACGGATTCATTTCCTGAAGTCCGGCAGCTAACACCTCTTCTTCCAGGGTGTTCTCTTCTGCCTGCCGATAAACAGATACGATACGTGCCAGGCGAACAGCCTTATCGGCAATAGCCTCTTCTATTTGTTGACGAAGCATTGGTTCCGGCTCTGTCAAAAGGACTTTTATTTCTAAATAAGGAAAATGTAAACTTCTCTCTGTTTGTTCTCCCTCTGCCTCTTCCGAAGCCAACGGCAAATGTGCAAGCTCCTCTAAAACCTCTTCGGGAGTAGCAGCCTTTCCTCGCGGTACACTCAAAAGACCTACCAGCGGAACATATTCCCGCTTCTCAATCTCTACCGCCCACCCTTCTGCAAGAGTCACTATCACTACTCCATGATGATACTCCCTCTCTGCAAAAGACATCGGCAAAGGACTACCGGCATAGCGTACATTCTCCCTGCCCGACACGCGCTGAGACTTGTGTATATGTCCTAAGGCCGTATAAGCAATCTGCTCTGTAAAAGTATCCGGAGAGACGCACTCTAACCCTCCGATAATGGTTCGTTCACTGAAATCACGTTCGGCAATTTCTGAACCTGTGGCTTGCAAATGTCCCACTGCCACAAGAGCCTGTCCGTCCTTACGCCGTTGAAGCGCCCGTTCCTGTAACCGGACATAAAGTTCTTTCACACCTTCGGCATACGGATTACCATCTGTTGCAACAACCGGATAATCCCCCTGCCGCAAAAAAGGAACCGCCAGACAGAGGGCTTCTACTTCTCCTTCACTATTCTTTAACTCTACAATCAAATGATCATAGTCAATCTCTCCTTCATGTTTCCGGACAATACCTCTGATCTCCGTACGCATCTCCTGCAACAAAGGTACGGGTGCTTCAAGACGTGCAGCAGAATCATGATTGCCTGCCACAACTACCAACTGCAACTTCGGATTCTCTTCCGTCACCTGCCGTATAAAATGATAAAACAGACGTTGGGATGCCGCGGAAGGATTGGAAACATCAAAGACATCTCCCGCAACCAATAATACATCAATCTTGTTTTCTTTTAACTCACGAGCCAACCACTGGAGAAAATGTACATGCTCCTCCACTCTGTCGTAACCGAAAAAGGTCTGTCCCAAATGCCAGTCGGCTGTATGCAATATACGTATCATTCAAAATATCTACATTATAAATCAATTACCCGGTGCAGACAACGGACAAGTAAAAATGACTGTCGGGCCTTCGTCCGCTTCTGCACTTACTGTATAAGTACCGCCAAAGTAACAAATAAAATGGGAATTAATCTCATTACAGATCAATATCTTTTTATCTTTCAGGATCTCTTGTGCCAGTGAAGTGTCCACTATACGGAAAATAACTTTTCAATACGATCGGAGTGAATAACTTCATTCACTAAAGCGATACTCTTATTCTACCCTCCCTCTTAAAGTTAATTATCAGCATACATTCCAAACATAAAATTAAATCATAGTATGTATTATTGCCAGCATTACGGATATTACCCGTTTTTTTATTCATTTTAAGACGCTACAATAGAAAGAGATTCTGTATCTTTGTCCTCCGAAAATCCAACGCTTATGAAAATACTGTATTATATTTATCAGATTTGCATTGCATTACCTATACTATTAGTGCTGACCATTCTCACAGCCATAATTACAACAGTAGGTTCTCTGCTGGGTGGAGCACATTTCTGGGGATATTATCCCGGTAAGATATGGTCACAGCTCATCTGCCTGTTCCTGCTGATTCCGGTAAAAGTACACGGACGTGAAAAGATACATAAACGTACGTCTTATATATTTGTGCCTAACCATCAAGGATCTTTTGATATATTCCTCATCTATGGTTTTCTGGGACGTAACTTCAAGTGGATGATGAAAAAGAGCCTGCGAAAGATTCTTTTCGTAGGTAAAGCGTGCGAAAGCGCAGGGCATATTTTTGTAGACCGTTCGGGACCGAAAAAGGTACTTGAAACCATCCAGCAAGCAAAAAACTCATTAAAAGACGGTGTGTCACTGGTAGTATTCCCCGAAGGGGCACGTTCATTCACGGGGCATATGGGATACTTCAAGAAAGGAGCTTTTCAGTTGGCAGACGATTTGCAACTGGCAGTGGTTCCCGTTACCATAGACGGCTCATTTGAAATTCTTCCCCGTACGGGTAAATGGATTCACCCTCACCGCATGATCCTGACAATTCATGATCCTATCCCGCCCAAAGGTAAAGGGATAGAAAACATTAAAGAGACAATGGCAGAAGCTTATGCTGCCGTAGAAAGTGCTTTACCGGAAAAGCATAAAGGTATGGTAAAGAATGAAGATCAAGATCGCTAAACAATGCTTTCCGCATGAGGTATCTATTTGATAATCAGCAATTATAAAAGTGTACATTCTTGTCATACTACATTGTACACTTTTGTACGACAAGAATGTACAATATTGCACCACAAGAGTGTACACTTTTGCATAACAGTAAGACACTTCTTTGTTTTTAGCTTTAAATTAATTGCTTTTTTCATTACAATAAAACCTGATATTTTTATTTATACCCTGCACTTAATGTCTATTTTATAAACCTTCACCTCGTTTCTCTACGGAGATCGACCCGATACTCTACGAGAAACGACCCGATCTCCGTAGAGTTTCGACCCGTTCCTCGTATACTCTATTAAAACCAAATGTTTCCGCAGAATATTGCTTTAATAAATGTTAACTACGAAAGATATG